>NZ_BADD01000502.1 GCF_000333455.1 Rhodopseudomonas sp. B29 | reverse complement strand
TGTTGCGATACTTCGACACCATGGCGCCCTCGACCGCGGCGTCGATGTCGGCATCGTCGAACACGATGAACGGCGCGTTACCGCCGAGCTCGAGACCGAGCTTCTTCACCGTGCCGGCGGATTGCCGATACAGGATCTTGCCCACTTCAGTGGAGCCGGTGAAGCCGACGAATTTCACCGCCGGATGTTCGCAGAACACCTTGCCGATCGGCGGCGCATCGCCGGTGACGATGTTGAACACGCCTTTCGGGATGCCGGCCTGTTCTGCCAGGACGGCGAGCGCCAGCGCCGAGAACGGCGTTTCTTCGGCGGGCTTCAGCACCACGGTGCAACCGGCGGCGAGCGCCGGCGACACTTTGCGGGTGATCATCGAGTTCGGGAAATTCCACGGCGTGATCGCGGCGCAGACGCCGATCGGCTGCTTGATCGCGATCAGCCGCGCGTCGGCGCGCTGGGTCGGAATTGTCTCTCCGTAGACGCGGCGCGCTTCCTCGGCGAAGAACTCGATATAGGCGCCGCCGATATCGACCTCGCCGAGCGCTTCGGCGAGCGGCTTGCCCTGTTCGGTGGTGAGGATGAGTGCCAGATCCTCGCGATTGGCGATGATCAGCTCGAACCATTTGCGCAGAATGTTGGAGCGCTGCTTGGCGGTGAGCTTGGCCCAGGCCGGAAAGGCGCGCTCGGCGGCTTCCACTGCCGCGGTCGCCTCAGCGGCACCGCCATTCGGGATGCGGCCGATTTCGCTGCCGGTCGCCGGGTTGGTGACCGCGATGGAGCCCGTGCCGGTCCAGGCGCCGTCGACAAAGGACTGTTCGCGCAGCAGGCCCGGGTTCTTCAGCCGGTCGCGCAGAGACGGCGCGGTTTGGGACGTGCGAGCGGTTGCGGTTGTCGGCGACATCGGTTTCCTCCGGCAGGCTTATGGGAATGCCGGGGATATATAGGCGGGATCGAACCGCCGTGCACGCTGCGTTCGCGAACCTCCGCTATGCGTGATCCCGCCGCTCAAGCGGCGCCGCTGATCCAGGTGCTACGCAGGCTGATCATGCGCTCCGCAGCGGTGCGGGCGTGCGCGCGCGACGCCGTCGCGCAAACGCGATATTCGAGTTCAGGCAACGCCGGCGCGTTGCGCCGGAACAGACCGGCGAAGCGGCTCGGTTTCACCGGCAGCCGCGCCAGTGCGACCGCGAGATTGTCGACAGCCTCGAAGCCGTACAACGCACCGCTGGACGCGTAGCGCACCTCGTAGATGCCAGGACTGATCGGCGCTTCGATGTTGTCGTTGCATCCGGGCTGTGGGTAGCGCTTCCAGTCGCTCCAACGGGGGGTCATTTCGGTCTCCGCGGCAAGGGCTGCGTACGGTCTGACTCTGAAACTCGTTCCGAGGTTCAATCAAACGTGGCAGCTTCGTGAACTTGCCTGGGCAGATTTCGTTCCGGCCGGCGCGACCAGGAACTGCAACACCCTTGCCGAAGCGTTGCGCCCGGCTGACAATCGCCACAACAAGGCGAAGCTCGGTGGGAGGACAGATGCAGGGCGCAGCACAGATCGACGAAGCGCTGCTTCTCGCCTGCGAGCGCGGCGATATCCCCGGCGCGGTGGCGATCGCCGCCAGCGCAGACACGACGCTGTACGAAGGTGCGTTCGGCCGCCGCGATCTGTCCAAACCGCAGGTGATGACCCGCGACAGCGTGTTCTGGATCGCCTCGATGACCAAGGCGATCACCGCCGCTGCGGCGATGCAACTCGTCGAGCAAGGCCGGCTCGGGCTGGACGATCCGGTCGGCGGCCTGGTGCCTGAATTATCGGCACCGCAGGTGCTGGAAGGTTTCGCCGACGACGGCAGGCCGCTGCTGCGCCCGGCGCGCGCGCCGATCACGCTGCGGCATCTGCTCACCCACACGGCCGGCTTCTGCTACGACATGTGGAATGCCGATCTGCTGCGCTATCGCACGCAGCACGAATTGCCGCCGACGCGCAGCGGCAAGCGCGCCTCGATCGTCACGCCGATCATGGCCGACCCCGGCACCCGCTGGGAATACGGCACCAGCCTCGACTTCGCCGGCCTCGTCGTCGAGGCGGCGAGTGGCATGCGGCTCGACGCTTACTTGCGCAAACACATCTTCGCGCCGCTCGGCATGAATGACACCGCGTTCAGGATTGGCCCGCAGCAGCGCGAGCGGCTGGTCAGCGTGCACCGCCGCGAGGCCGATGGCGCGCTGACGCCGATCGCGTTCGAGATCGAACAGGAACCGGAGTTTCACGCCGGCGGCGGTGGCCTGTACGGCACCGCGCCCGACTACGTGAGGTTCATGCAGATGATGCTGAATCAGGGACGCGGCAACGGCGCGCAGGTGCTGCAGCCCGAGACGGTGGCGCTGATGAGCCAGAACCATATCGGCGAACTTCACGTCACGCCGATGAGTTCGGCGATCGCCTTCGCCACCAACGATGTCGATCTGTTTCCGGGCATGGCCAAGAAGTGGGGCCTCAGCTTCCTGATCAACACCGAGCCGACGCCGGAGGGCCGCAGCGCCGGCAGCCTGGCTTGGGCGGGGCTCGCCAACACCTATTACTGGATCGACCCGCAGCGCGCCGTCTGCGGCGTCATCCTGATGCAGGTGCTGCCGTTCGCCGACGCCAAATGCCTGGGCGCCTTCGCGGCGTTCGAGCGCGGCGTCTACGCGAGCCTGGGTTCAGGCAAAGAGGCCGCCTGACGCGCCGTCGGTCCGGTGAGGCTCGACAAGCCTCGCCGGACGCGCGACCATCGGGCCAAATCAAGATTAACCCGCCGGCCATTCGCGCCGGCGGCCAGTGAGGAAACAACCACGTGACCGATCAGGTTTCGGGCCGCAAAGCCCCCAGTTATGTCTGCGGCGTCTCCGACGCGCCGCTGCTCGGCATCACCATCGGCCGCGCGCTCGATCTTGCCGTGACGCGCTGGGGCGACCGCGAGGCGCTGGTGTCGCCGAGCCACGACACCCGCTGGAGCTGGCGGGAATTCGCCGAGCGCGTCGATGCGGTGGCGGCCGGCCTGCTGGCGCTCGGTCTGCAGCGCGGCGACCGCATCGGCGCCTGGTCGATGAACCGCCCCGAATGGACCCTGACGCAATTCGCCGCCGCCAAGGCCGGCCTGATCTTCGTCACCATCAATCCCGCCTACCGCCTCAGCGAACTCGAATTCGCGCTCGCAAAGGTCGGCTGCGCAGCCCTCGTCACTGCCACCGCATTCAAGACCTCCGACTATATCGGCATGGTCAATGCGCTGGTGCCGGAACTGGCCGCGAGCGAGCCCGGCGCGCTCCGCGCCGCCAAGCTGCCGGCGCTGCGGGCCGTGATCCAGATCGGCGGCCCGAAGGTGCCGGGCACCATCGCGTTCGACGAAGTCGCGCGCATGGGCGGCGAGCGGCATCGCCAGACGATCGCTCAGCTTGCGGACGAATTGCAGTTCGACGATCCGGTCAACATCCAGTTCACCAGTGGTACCACCGGCTCGCCGAAGGGCGTGACGCTGACGCATCACAACATCCTCAACAACGGTTACTTCACCGGCCGGGCGATGAAGCTGACGGAAGCGGATCGCATCTGCATTCCGGTGCCGCTGTATCACTGCTTCGGCATGGTGATGGGCAATTTGGCCGCCGTGACCTGCGGCGCCACCATGGTGTATCCGGGCGAAGGCTTCGATCCGCTGGCGACGCTGCAGACCGCATCGAAAGAGAAGTGCACCGCGCTCTACGGCGTGCCGACGATGTTCATCGCCGAACTCGATCATCCGCAATTCGCCGAGTTCGACCTGTCGTCGCTGCGAACCGGCATCATGGCGGGAGCGCCGTGCCCGGTCGAAGTGATGCGCCGCGTCAACGAACGCATGAACATGCGCGAAGTAACGATCGCCTACGGTATGACCGAGACTTCTCCGGTCAGCTTTCAGAGCGCGGTCGACGATCCAGAAGACCGGCGCGTGTCGACGGTCGGCCGCATTCATCCGCATGTCGAGGTCAAGATCGTCGATCTCGAAGGCCGCATCGTGCCGCGCGGACAGCGCGGCGAACTATGCACCCGCGGCTACAGCGTGATGCTCGGCTATTGGGACGAGGCCGAGATAGACGCAGAGAATGATCTCCGGCCGCTCGGCGAGGCGGATCGCCATGTCGATGCGTCCGGCCGGCAGCACGCAGACCGGACAGCCGGGACCGTGGATCATGCGCACGCGCCGCCAAGGTTCGCTATGCGATCGAGATTCCGAAACTGTCATCGCTGGTGCTGAAGCATTCGCTCGATGCGCCGCTGGCCGGGCTCGACACCGTGCCGCGTGAAAACTGGCCGCCGGTGCCGATCACCTTCTGGTCGTTCCGCATCATGGTGGCGCTCGGCTTTCTGATGCTCGGGCTCGGCCTGTTCAGCCTGGTGATGCGCTGGCGCGGCCGGCTGTCTGAATCCCGGCCGCTGCATTGGTACGCGCTGATGATGGGTCCCGCCGGTTTCGTCGCGGTACTGGCCGGCTGGGTCACCACCGAGACCGGGCGGCAGCCGTTCACCGTGTTCGGCCTGCTGCGCACCGCCGACTCGGTGTCGCCGCTGGCGGCGCGGCCGTAACGTCAT
>NZ_BADD01000503.1 GCF_000333455.1 Rhodopseudomonas sp. B29 | reverse complement strand
CTATCGCGGCGAGCCGATCTCCGGCCCGCCCGACGGCATCTCCATGGTGTTTCAGTCCTTCGCGCTGTTTCCGTGGCTCACCGTGCTGCAGAACGTCGAGCTCGGGCTCGAAGCGCTTGGCGTCGAGCGCACCGAGCGGCGCACCCGCGCGCTGGCGGCGATCGACCTGATCGGTCTCGACGGCTACGAATCCGCCTATCCCAAGGAGTTGTCCGGCGGCATGCGGCAGCGCGTCGGCTTCGCCCGCGCGCTGGTAGTGCATCCTGATCTGCTGCTGATGGACGAGCCGTTCTCGGCGCTCGACGTGCTGACCGCCGAGACGCTGCGCACCGACTTGGTCGAGCTGTGGATCGAGCGGCGGCTGCCCATCAAATCGGTGCTGATGGTGACGCACAACATCGAGGAAGCGGTGCTGATGTGTGACCGCATTCTGGTGTTCTCATCGAATCCCGGCCGTGTCGCCGCCGAAATCAAGGTCGATTTCCCGCATCCGCGCAACCGCCTCGATCCGGCGTTCCGACAGATGGTCGACAGCATCTACGCGCGCATGACGCAGCGACCCGAGCCGAAGATCGCGTCCGATGGCGCGACCGGTCCGGGCATGGGGCTGGTGCTCAATGCGCTGTCGTCCAACCTGCTGGCCGGTCTGATCGAAACGCTGGCCGCCGGCCCGTATCACGGGAGGGCCGACCTGCCGGTGCTTGCCGAAAGCCTGCAGATGGAGGCCGACGAGTTGTTTCATCTCGCCGAAACGCTGCAGCTATTGCGCTTCGCCCAGGTCAGCGAAGGCGACATCGTGCTCACCGACGCGGGCCGGCGCTTCGCCAATCTCGACACCGACGACCGCAAGAAGCTGTTCGCCGATCACCTCGTCAACTACGTGCCGCTGGTCGGCCTGATCCGCCGCGTGCTCGACGAGCGCCCCTCGCACACCGCGCCGGCCGCCCGCTTCCGCAACGAGCTCGAAGACTACATGTCGGAAGACTACGCCGACGAGACGTTGAAGACAGTCGTGTCCTGGGGCCGCTACGCGGAGCTGTTCGCCTATGACGAACAGTCCGAATTGTTCAGCCTGGAAAACCCGCACTAGACTGACGCAGACGTCAGGCACTCTGAATCAGTTAGAGCCTCGAAGCCGCCACACCATCTCAACTCCAGTACGGCGGTGCGCCGGCTTTCAAGCGAAGCTCTGGGATACTGGGTCGCCCGCCTTCGCGGGCGATGACGGAGGGGGTGGGGCGAATTCGTCCCCCACCGCGCTGGCGCAGCCCGAACCTCCGGCTCAGATCCCCGCCATCATCACGTATTTGATCTCGACATATTCTTCCATGCCGTGATGCGAGCCCTCGCGGCCCAGACCTGACTCCTTGACGCCGCCGAACGGGGCGACTTCGGTGGTGATCAGGCCGGAATTGACGCCCACCATGCCGCTCTCCAAGGCCTCGGCAACGCGCCAGACGCGGCCGAGGTCGCGCGAGTAGAAGTAACTGGCGAGGCCGAACGGCGAGTTGTTGGCGAGTTTGATGACTTCGGCTTCATCCTTGAAGCGGAACACAGGTGCCAGCGGCCCGAAGGTCTCTTCATGCGCCACCAGCGCATCCGGCCGCACATTGGCCAGCACGGTCGGCTCAAAGAAGGTGCCGC
>NZ_BADD01000504.1 GCF_000333455.1 Rhodopseudomonas sp. B29 | reverse complement strand
CCGAGCAGGTGTTTCGGCCCGCTGCCGCTTCAACGGCATTGGCCTGTCGCCCGGCGAGACCACGAAGTATGCCGCCGAAACCCCGACGGCGCGGCTCTGGGCTTACGATTTGAACGAGGCCGGCGAGGTCAAACCGCGCGACGTGATCTATCGCGGCGAGCGCGGAAAGCCGATCGTCGGGCTCGGCGGGTACCAGATGTTCGATTCGCTCGCGGTCGAGGCGTCCGGCAACGTCTGCGTCGCGACGCTGATCTCCGGTTGTATTTCGGTGATCGCACCCGACGGCACGCTGGTCGAGCAGGTGCCGACCGGCGACCGCGTCACCACCAACATCGCCTTCGGCGGCCCCGAGTTGAAGACCGCCTATATTACGCTGTCCGGCAAGGGCGAACTCATCGCCATGGACTGGCCCCGCGGCGGCCTCCCGCTGAACTTCTTGAATAAGTAGCCCCCTCGTCATTGCGAGCCGAAGGCGAAGCAATCCAGCCCAGTGTACGGAGCTGGATTGCTTCGTCGCTTCGCTCCTCGCAATGACGTATGAAGGGCCGTGCTTTGGAAGCGAAGAGGATCTGAGATGCCCTGGCTCGAACCCGTCACCCTCCGCGGACCCCACGCGTCACTGGAGCCGTTGGCTCCGGCGCATCGCGACGGGCTGATCGAGGCGGTGCGCGAGGGTGAGTTGTGGAAGCTGTGGTACACGTCCATTCCGTCGCCGGAGCGCATGGACGCCGAGATCGCGCGCCGGCTGGCGCTGCAGGCGCAGGGCGCGATGCTGCCGTGGACCGTCAAGGATGCGGCCGGTGTCATTGCCGGCATGACCACCTACATGAACGTCGACGCAGCCAATCGCCGGGTCGAGATCGGCTCGACCTGGTACTCGAACCGGGTCCAGCGCAGCGGGCTCAACTCCCAGTGCAAGTTTCTGCTGCTCGGCCACGCGTTCGAGACATTGGATTGTATCGCGGTGGAGTTCCGCACACACTTTTTCAACCATCAGTCGCGCCGCGCCATCGAGCGGCTCGGCGCCAAGCAGGACGGCATCCTGCGCAATCACCAGATCGCGCCGAACGGAACATTGCGCGACACCGTGGTGTATTCGATCCTCGCCTCGGAATGGCCGACCGTGAAAGCGCACCTCGACTATCAGTTGAACCAGAAGGCGCGTGCCGCGACTAATTGAATTGGCTTTTCAGGTTCCCGCGTGCGGGCGAACCCGAGGTTCGCGCGCCTGGTCTTGCTAATTGCTTGCTGACTAAGGTAATTGCCCGCTGGGCGTGTTTTTGATCTACGTCATTTTGTCACGCCGCCGCTGCGGGCATTCTCAAGCCATGCCGTTCTATCGCTTCCATGTCCGGGATCCGATCAACCGTGTCGATGGCCCGGGCCACGACGGCGCGGCGCTGGCGGACGACATCGACGCGACGCTGTTCGCCGCCGGCGTGATTCAGCGGCTGGTGCAGTTGCAGCCCGGCGTGCCGCGCAACTGGTCGATCGAAATCGTCCAGGACCAGCGCCGCGT
This sequence comes from Rhodopseudomonas sp. B29, assembly GCF_000333455.1. GTDB lineage: Bacteria > Pseudomonadota > Alphaproteobacteria > Rhizobiales > Xanthobacteraceae > Rhodopseudomonas. The sequence goes on along the minus strand of NZ_BADD01000504.1, from coordinate 9,703 downwards.
CGGGGTTCTGCCGTTCGACAAAGGCTGCCAGGTCATGCTGCGGCCGGACTGGGTCTGCGACCAGCCGACGGACGTGCACGAAGGCTGGCGCTGAGCGCTTCCTCTGGTCGAGGCGCCTCTTGACCTCGCCCCGCTTGCGGGGAGAGGTCGGGCTGGCAGAGCGTAGCGAAGCCAGTCGGGTGAGGGGGCGCCTCCGCAAGTCTGAGCCTTTCAATTGCTTTTCTGGATGGGGGACGAAGACGCGAGCGCTCGACCGCGCTGAGACGCCCCCTCATCCCACCCTTCTCCCCGTGCGCGGGGAGAAGGAGCAGGCTGCGCTTGGCGCGGTTTACGTCGTCCTAGAGCGGTTCATGGATTGATTGAAGCGGAGAGCCCTTTCAGGCGCTGAGTCGTCATCCTGAGGTGCGCGCGTAGCGCGCCTCGAAGGATGCGGACAAGGCGCTTGTGGCCCATCCTTCGAGGCCCGCAGTGCCGCGCACAGCACGGCCCAGCGGGCACCTCAGGATGACGGCGGTGATTCTAATTGAAGCGCAACCGCTCTAGAATAAAATCTAGATCGCTACTACGCCGCGCCCGGCAGTTGATCCGGCCGATACAGCGTATCGATCGTCACCACGCCCTGTGCGCGCGAGACGCAGGGGCAGATCTTGTGGCTGCCGTGTTTCTCGTCGTCGCTGAAGAACACGTCGCGGTGGTCGATCTCGCCGTCGACCGCGGCGACGTCGATGGCGCAGACGCCGCATTCGCCGCGCTTGCAATCGGAGATCACTTCGAAGCCGGCGGCGTTGAGCGCGTCCAGCATCGAGCGGTCCTGCGGCACGACGATCTCGTTGCCGGTCGCGGCGATGCGGACGCGGAAGGTGCTGGTCGGCAGCTTCCCGCTGGAGCCGAAGGTCTCGTAACACAGATCGGCCGGCGCGCGTCCGAGCGCTGCCCAGGCGTGGCGCGCGGCTTCCAGCATGCGCAGCGGGCCGCACAGCACAACGACGGCATCCGCGGGTAGGGCGGCGAAGGTGGCAGCGAGATCGAGCCGCGCGCCTTCGTCGGCGGCGTGCAGCGCGAGGCGATCGCCGAGCAGCGCCGCGAGTTCCTCGTGCAGCGCGGCGTCGGCGCGCGATTTCACTGCGTAGTGCATGTCGAGATGACAGCCTTTGCGCGCCAGCGCTGCGGCGATGCCGAGCATCGGGGTGACGCCGATGCCGCCGGCAATCAGGCAGTAGTGATCGCGGCTGAAGTCGATCTCGAACAGCGAGTTCGGATTGGTGATGTCGATGCGCTGGCCGGACTTCAACTGCCACATTGCCTTCGAGCCGCCGCGGCTGTCGTCCGCGAGTCGGACGGCGATGCGCATCAGCCCGTCTGTGGTCGCGCCGACCAGCGAGTAGCTGCGCGTCTCCGGCTGACCATTGATCAGCACCGCGACGTTGATGTGGCTGCCGGGCGCGTAGCTCGTGACCGTCGCGTCCGGCTTCAGCACGATCTCGCGGATGGCGGCTGAAAGATCACGCGTCGCCACCACCGTGGCCGGGCCCCAATGTTCGGCAAATCGCATGGACGGCTCCCTGTCGGCTGTTGTTATTTGTCGGCGGCCTGCGTGATCAACGCCAGCGCCGGCAACAATTCGAGATGGCTGCGGCTGCGCAGCGCCAAACGCAGATTGCGCACGGCGAGGCGGGCGTGTTCGCGCATCACCGCCTCGGCGCGGCCGCCTTCGCGGTTCTCGATGGCGTCGATCACGATGCGATGGTGGTCCTGGGCGATCATCAGGATCTGATGCGCTTCGGGCAGCGCCGACTGCGCCATCACGAAGGCGCTCGGCGACGCGAACGGCAGCGCGGCGACGCGCTCGATCTGGCGGATCACCGGCGCCGAGCCGCACAATTCGTCGAGCTGGGCGTGGAAGCGGGCGTTGAGCGCCACATAGGCGGAGAACGCTTCGACCGACAGCGGATCCTGCTGCACCAGCTCGTCGATATCGGCGAGGCATTCCTTCAGCGGTTCGAGCTGGCGCGCGGACGCGCCGCGCTCGGCGGCGAGCCGCGCCGCAAGGCCTTCCATCGTGCCGCGCAGCTCGATCGAGTCGAGGATGTCGCGTTCCGAGAAGGCTTTCACCATGAAGCCGCCGGACGGGATCGCCTGCAGCAGGCCTTCGTCCTCGAGCCGCACCAGGGCCATCCGCACCGGCGTGCGCGACACGCCGGTGATATCGACCGCCTGCAATTCGGAGATGCGCTCGCCGGCGCGCAGCCGGCCGGCGAGGATCATGTCGCGCAGCGCGAGCTGGGCCCGCACCGTCTGCGATAGCGAGCGATCGCCGCCGCGCTCGCTCATCGCTTACTCCGCCGCCTGCAGCTTAGGCGCGGTCTCACGCGCCACCATGCGGTCGATCAGCTTGCGCGACCACATCGCGCCAGCGTCGATGTTGAGGTTGTAGAATACGCGATCCGGGTTCTCCAGCATGGCGCGCTGCTGCGCTTCGAGAATGATCTCGTCCTCGCGGAAGATGCCGGAGACGCCCTCGCGGATCTCGGTGGTGATGCGCTGATCACTGAGCTTGTAGTTGCGCACGAACGCCCAGAAGTAATGACAGGTGGTGTCGGTCTCGGGCGTCATGGTGTTGAGCACGAAGCCGTTGACGCCCTGCGAGCGATCGCCCTCCGGCGCACCGCTGCCGGCGGGCGCGACGCCGACGTCGATGGTCACCGTGCCGGGCGCCTCGAAGCGGATGATCTGCCAGCGATCGACCGGGCCCGGCTTGCCGAGCTGCGCCGCCCAGAACGGCGGCGCTTCGATGCCGTGCATCCAGCGCGTCACCGTCACGGTGCGATCGCCATGGGTGACGTCGAACGGCGACTCCGCCACCGCGTCGTTGCCGATCGACGAGCCGTGCACATAGGTCTCGTGGGTGAGGTCCATCAGATTATCGACGACGAGCCGCCAGTCGCAGCGCGCGTGGATGGTCTTGCCGTCGCCGGCCCAGGCCGGATCGTCATTCCAGTGCATGTCGGGGACGAGCGCCGGATCGGCCAGCGCCGGATCGCCCATCCACAGCCAGATGAAGCGATGCCGCTCGACGACCGGATAGGAGCGCACCCGCGCCGACGGATTGATGGTTTCCTGCGACGCCATGAAGGTGCAGCGGCCCTGCGGATTGAACTTCAGGCCGTGATAACCGCAGACCACGGTGTCGCCTTCGAGCCGGCCCTTGGACAGCGGCACCAGCCGGTGCCAGCACGCATCCTCCAGCGCCGCGACGCTGCCGTCGGCCTTGCGATACATCACCACATGCTTGTTGCAGATCGTTCGCGGAAACAGCGCGTGCTTGATGTCGGCGTCCCACGCCGCGGCATACCAGGCATTGAGCGGAAAGGCGGGCATCGAGGCCTCCCTGAAAGTGGTTCTTGTTCTGAGTTCAGATTGTATACAGGAACGGCCGGAAGGCAAGCGAGTTCCGAAAAAAGGCCCTAATGGCGGGTGACGCTGTATACCAAATTGCGACGGGAGCTTTCGTTTGCTCGGGATCGGGGCCCTCCGACATCAGTTCGGGATTCCGGGTCTGCGCCGGTGGCGCGGCGCATCCCGGAATGACGGAGCTGGCGGATGCGCTCATGCCGACTGCGGCGCTGGCCGCGAGGGATGCTCGGGTCGAGCCCGCGCATGACGCCCGTGGAGGGGCGCACCGCCTCTCCCCGTCATTCCGGGGCGCGCGGAGCGCGAACCCGGAATCTCGCCGCGAGGATGCTTCGAAAGCGCTACCCGGCCATCACCGCCTTCGCCGTCGCAACGAAGCTCTTCGCCGCCGCCGACAGCGACCGTCCCGAACGCGTGATCAGCGACAACTGGCGATACACTACCGGCTCTTCCAGTGGTACTGCGACCAGATCGGGAAACTGCATCAGCGGCACGAGATACGACGGCAGCACCGAAACGCCGAAGCCGTGGGCGCTCATGGCGAGGGCGGTGGCGAGGAGCGAGGTCTCGTGCGTCGCGGTGAAGCTCTTGCCCTCGGCGGCGAGCGCGGCGTCGATCAGGCGGCGGATGCTGCTGCCGGGCGGCACCGAGATCGTATCGAGGCCGGCTAGGTCGTCCCAAGTAATCGATGATCGCCGCTCGAAGCTGCCGTCGCGCGGCGCGATGGCGCTGAGGCGGTCGCGGATCAGCGTCTCTAGCGCGATATCGGGATTGTCGTCGTCGACGGTGCCGATGCTGAACTCGACCTCGCCGGCGAGGATCTTGGAGATCAGCTGATCGGCGGCGACGTCGACCATCTGGATCTTGATGTTCGGATAGTCGCGGCGAAACGCCTTGAGGATGCGCGGCATCAGAGCCGAGGCGACGCCGGCGGTGGCGGCGAAGGAAACGCGGCCGGCGCTCTTATCGTCGAGGCCGCGCATCAGATTCTCGATGCCCTTGAGCTCGCCCAAGATGCGCTCGACCGCCGCGATGGCCTCGCCGGCTGCCAGCGTCGGCGTCAGGCTGCGGGTGGTGCGGTCGAACAGCCGGGTCTGCCAGGCGTCCTCGAGCTGCTTCACGAGCAGACTGACGGCCGACTGCGTTAGCCGCAGCTCGCGCGCGGCGCGGGTCAGGCTGCCGAAGCGGTAGGCCGCGGCGAAGGCTTCGAGCTGGCGCAGGTTCACATTCATGAGCGTCGCTTCTGAATGTCCAACAAATCACCCTCTAATACCGATAGGTCAAGTGGCTGTATGCTGTTGCCAATGAATTGCAGCGCGCGGCCGCCCGATCGGGCAGGCGCGTTGCGCCGGCCGAATGGCCGGACCTTAAGGGTGGAGACGGACCAGGATGAGCGAGCGATCGCGGATCGTCGAGGCGGACGTGCTGGTGGTGGGCGGCGGCCCGGTCGGGCTGTCGCTGGCGATGGATCTGGCGTGGCGCGGCGTGAAGGTGGCGCTGATCGAGACAAGGCAGCGCGGCGAGCCGCCGAGCGTCAAGAGCAACCACGTCGCGGCGCGGACCATGGAGATGTTCCGCCGGCTCGGCGTGGCCGCCAAGGTGCGCGATGCCGGCCTGCCGGCCGACTACCCGAACGACGTCGCCTATCGCACCTCGTTTCTCGGCACCGAATTCGCCCGCATCCCGATCCCGTGCCGCGCCGAGCGCTACACCGCGCAGGGCGGGCCGGACACCTGGTGGCCGACGTCGGAGCCGCCGCATCGTATCAACCAGATCTACCTCGAGCCGGTGCTGTTCGCTCACGTCGAGGCGCAGCCCGGCGTGCGCATCCTCAACCGCACCTCGCTCACCGGCTTCACCCAGAGCGCCGACGGCGTCGTGGCACAGGCGACGGCACTCGACAGCGGCGATGCGATCGAGATCGCCTGCAAGTACATGGTCGGCTGTGATGGCGGCTCGTCGCTGGTGCGCAAGAGCATCGGCGCCAAGCTGAGCGGCGATCCGGTGCTGCAGCGGGTGCAATCGACCTACATCCACGCGCCGCAGCTGCTGCCGATGCTGCGCGCCAAGGGCGGCGTGCCGGCCTGGGGCTCATTCGCGATGAATCCGCGGCGCTCCGGCAACGTCTACGCGATCGACGGCCAGACTAACTGGCTGATCCACGCCTACATGAACGACGACGAGACCGACTTCGAGCAGGTCGATCGCGACGCCGGCATCCGCGCGCTGCTCGGCGTCGACAAGGATTTCGAGTATCAGATCATCAGCAAGGAAGACTGGATCGGCCGGCGCCTCGTCGCCGACAAGTTCCGCGATCGCCGCGTCTTCATCTGCGGCGACGCCTGCCATCTGTGGGTGCCGTTCGCCGGCTACGGCATGAACGCCGGCATCGCCGATGCAATGAACCTGTCGTGGCTGCTCGGCGCCGCGCTTTCCGGCTGGGCCGATCCGGCGATCCTCGACGCCTACGAGGCCGAGCGGCTGCCGATCACCGAGCAGGTATCGCATTTCGCCATGAACCACGCCGTGCAGATGAGCAAGGCCCGGAAAGCAATCCCGGCGGCGATCGAGGATGACGGGCCGGACGGCGAGGCGGCGCGCGCCGCGATCGGCAAGGCCGCGTACGACCTCAACGTCCAGCAATATGCCTGCGCCGGACTGAACTTCGGCTATTACTACCAGAATTCGCCGCTGATCGCCTATGACGGCGACGTTGCCCCGGCCTACACCATGGGCGACTTCACGCCCTCGACCGCGCCCGGCGCCCGCGTGCCGCATCTGTGGCTCGGCGAAGGCCGCTCGCTGTACGACGCAATGGGGCCTTACTACACGCTGCTGCGGTTCGACACATCGGTCGATGTCGAGGCGCTGACCCGCGCCGCCGCGGTCGCCGGTGTGCCGCTCACCGTGCTGGATGTGCCGGGCGGCATCGTCGCGCCATATCAGCACAAGTTGCTGCTGGCGCGCCCCGACCAGCACGTCGCCTGGCGCGGCGACGCGGTGCCGGGCGACGCAGGCGACCTGATCGACCTGATCCGCGGCGCGGGCAGGGCGGCCAAGGCCGCGCGGGCGGCATAATTGTTAGCCGTCATGCCCGGCCTTGTGCCGGGCATCCACGCCTTGCAGCCGACGCCGCAAGTAAGACGTGGATGGCCGGGACAAGCCCGGCCATGACGGAAGTGGGGCCTAAGTAACAAACAAAATCCGGATCAACGAATCCGGAAAAACACAACGGGGAGAGACGCAATGACGGACGCGGGATTGCGCGCGGAGGCGCCGTTCTTGGTGGCGGAGGCGAGTTCGGCCAGGACGATCAGCAAGGTGTTTCGCCGGCTGATCGGCTTCCTGTTCATCGCCTATTTCTTCTCCTACCTCGACCGCATCAATATCGGCTTCGCGGCGCTGTCGATGAACAAGGACCTGGGGCTGAACGCCACCATGTTCGGCTTCGCCAACACGCTTTTCTATTTCACCTACATGCTGTTCGAAGTGCCGAGCAATCTTTTGCTCGCGCGTTACGGCGCCCGCATCTGGCTGGCGCGGATCATGGTGACCTGGGGCCTCGCCTCGACCGCGACGATGCTGGTGACCGGCCCCTACAGCCTGTACATCACGCGAGCGCTGGTCGGCCTCGCCGAAGCCGGTTTCGTGCCGGGCGTGATCTTGTACTTGAGCTACTGGTTTCCCGCCGCGCACCGCGCCCGCGCCATGGCGCTGTTGATGATGGCGATGCCGGCCACCTTCATGATCGGCTCGCCGCTGTCGGGGCTGATCATGAACCTGCACGGCGCCTTCGGCCTCGCCGGCTGGCGCTGGCTGTTCCTGCTCGAGGGGCTGCCGTCGATCGTGCTTGGCGTGGTGACGTTCTATTTCCTCACCGACCGGCCGAAAGACGCCAAATGGCTGAGTGCGTCGGAGCGCAGGACCATCCAGCAGGCGCTCGACGCCGAAGCTGCCCCTGCGGCACCGCAGAGCACCAGCATGTGGCGCGAACTGCTCGGCGCCCGCGTGCTGCTGCTCTGCCTCGCTTACTTCTGCCTCGTCACCTCGCTCAACACCTACGCCACCTGGACGCCGCAGATCATCCGCGAATTCCTGAAAGGTTCGCAGGACTACTTCTATATCGGCGTGCTCGGCGCGATCCCGCCGGTGTTCACGCTGCTGGCGATGCCGCTGGTCAGCTTCTCATCGGACCGGTTGCACGAGCGGCTGTGGCACACGGCGGGTCTGTTCGCGCTCACCGCGCTCGGCTGGATCGCCGTGGTGAGTTTCGTCGATCCGCATTGGCGTCTCGCCGGTCTGGTGCTGGTGTCGATGGGGGCTTTCTCCGGCATGGCGATCTTCTGGGCGTTCGCGACGCCGCTGCTGTCGGTCAAGAACCGGCCCGGCAGCATCGGACTGATCAGTTCGGCCGGCATCCTCGGCTCGGCCNNACAGCCGGACATCGTCGGCGTGCTGCGCGACCTCACGCACAGCTTTCACTCTGGCATCTGGTACGCGGTGGTGCTGCTTGCGCTGGGAATCGCCGCGCTGCTGGTGGCTAACGGAGTGAAGCGGACCGCGTAGGCGAGGGACGTCGTCCTTTGCAGAACAGCTCGGGATTCCGGGTACGCTCGCTGCGCGAGCGCCCCGGAATGACTGGGTAGTAACAAGCCTCTCGTTCGTCATTCCGGGATGCGCCGCACAGCGGCGCAGACCCGGAATCTCGACTTTCGAACGACACGTCGCGCCGGCTGACGATCAGGTCGGGGAGGACTGCGCGCGTAATCGGTCGAGCAGCGCGTGACAATAGTCCGGCGTGACTTCGCGGTCGTCGTAGAGGATATGGTAGATGATCGGCGCCACGACGTGATCGATCACGTCATCGACATCGAGCGGCGGCTCGCCCCGCGCCGCGGCCCTCGCGGCGATGGTGCTGAGATGTTCGCGATTGAAGGCGGCGCATTGGAGCGGGAAGTCCTGCGCGGAGGAGAACACGTCCCGCATCAGCGCGCGGCCGACCGGCGATGACATCTCTTCGGCGAACTGATCGATGAACGCGCGCAGATCCGACTCCGTCGCCCCGGTGTCGTCTGGATCGGCGATCGGCCGGAGCCGCGCCACGGCGACGTCGGCCAGCAGCGTCTGCAGGTCGCCCCAGCGTCGATAGATCGTCGACGGCGTTACCCCGGCAGCGGCGGCGATCTGCGGAACCGTCACCTGGTTTCGGGTGGTCAGGGCGCCGAGCTGGTGAACAGCTTCATGAACGGCAGCCTGAATCCGCGCGCTTCGGCCGCCGATCCTAATTCGCTCTTTCACGGCCATTTGGGTTCCCGCAACCGAGCCATGCGCGAAAAGGTGGCACACCTTAACGCAAAACATTTGCGTTAAGCGGAGTTTCGGCTCATCTTGGCTAAGGCAATGATTTAGCTTTTAGGAGACTGCTGTGCAAGCCTGTCCGCAGACGTGCAATGCGACCGCTGTGCGAGCCATTCCGCCGAGGTGCGACGCCACGGTTTCGGCGCGACGGATCACGCTGCGGGCTCTGCCGCCTGCTGCGATGGTCGCCTACAGTTTCGTCGCTGCTGTTTTGGTGTCGGCCAGCAGCGCCGCAGCGACGCCACTGTACCGGCTGTATCAGCAATCGATGCACCTGACGCCGCTGATGGTCACGGTGGTGTTCGCGGTCTATGCCTTCAGCCTGCTTGCGGCGCTGCTCACCGTCGGCAGCTTGTCCGACTATGTCGGGCGCCGCCCGGTCATTCTCGGCGGGCTGGTCTTGAACGTCGCGGCGATGCTGTTGTTCGCCGGCGCCGCCGATGTCACGCATTTGATCCTGGCGCGCGCGGTGCAAGGGCTCTGCGTCGGCACCGCGACGACAGCGCTCGGCGCGGCGATCCTCGACACCGACCGAAACACCGGCCCGCTGCTCAACAGCATCACCGCGTTCATCGGCTTGATGGTCGGTGCGCTCGGCGCCACGGCCCTGATCAGCTTCGCGCCGAATCCGCTGCATCTGGTCTATGAGGTGCTGCTCGGCCTGACACTCATCCTGATCGGTCTGTTGTGGCTGATGCCGGAAAGCGCCGGCCGCAAGCCCGGCGCGTTGGCTTCGTTGTGGCCGCAAATCAGCGTGCCCCGGCAATCCCGCGCAGTGCTGCTGAGGATCACGCCGGCCGGCATCGCGACCTGGGCGCTGGGCGGATTTTATCTGTCGCTGATGCCGACAGTGGTGGCGACGACGATGGGTGCAACTTCGCCGTGGGTCGGCGGCGGCGTCGTCGCGGTTCTGATGCTGGCCGCAGCGATCGCG
>NZ_BADD01000505.1 GCF_000333455.1 Rhodopseudomonas sp. B29 | reverse complement strand
ATTTTGCTGGCGGTCTATCTCGGCTGCCGCTTTCTGGTGCGCTCGCAATTCGGCCTGGCGCTTGCCGGCCTGCGCGAGAACGAGCAACGCATCGCGTTCTTCGGCTACAAGGTCCAGCACTTCAAAGCGATCGTGTTCTCGCTCGGCGGCGCCATCGCCGGGCTCGGCGGCACGCTGTACGCCTTCCACGAGGGATTCGTCTGGCCCAACATGCTCGGCGTGGTGATGTCGACTCAGGTGGTGCTGTACGTGCTGTTCGGCGGATCTGGGACGTTGATCGGCGCAGTGATCGGCACCGTGGTGATCGAGATCGTGTCGTTCTGGCTGTCGAACAGCTATCAGGATATCTGGCCGATCATCCTCGGCGCCTTGATGCTGCTGGTCATCCTGTTTCGGCCCGCCGGCCTGATCAGCCTGATCCTCGGCGAACGCGAGCGCATCGGCAGCTTCGGCCGCCCGCCCAAGGCTCACGGCAAGGAGGGCAGCCATGGCGCTTCTTGAAGCCCGCGGCCTGATCAAGATCTTCGGCAAGCTCACCGCGTTGAACGGCGCCGAGCTGATCGTGCAGCCGAACGAGTTTCATGGCCTGATCGGACCCAATGGCTCCGGCAAAAGCACGATGATGAAGTGCATCGCCGGCGCCGAAGTGCCGACCGAGGGACGGGTGAGCTTCGATGGCCGCGACATCACCGCGGCGTCGCCGGCCGAACGCGCCCGCAGCGGCATGAGCCTCAAATTCCAGATCACCAGCGTGCTGCCGGCGCTGACGCTGTACGACAACGTGCTGCTCGCGTTGCAGGGGCAGACCGCAATCTCCAAGCTGATGTTCTCGCGGACTCGCGGGTTGCTGCACGACAAGGTGATGGCGATGCTCGAGCAGTTTCGGCTGGTCGACCGCGCCCAGGAGTCGGCCGCGGCGTTGTCGCATGGTCAGCAGCA
>NZ_BADD01000506.1 GCF_000333455.1 Rhodopseudomonas sp. B29 | reverse complement strand
CTGCCAGCGGGACGATGAGCGACGGAGCACGGCGGCGGCCGGGAGCGTCTGGGAGGCGTCGCCCTTGTGCCGCGGATTGCCGGCCCAGGCGACGCCGACCTTGAGCTGGCCCGGCTGGTTCAGCGCCTTCTCCCACGCGGCGAGTTTCGCCGGCTCGGCGCGCAGATACGGCACCGTCGCCGGGATGGTGTCGACCGTGGTGCCGAACACACGCGGCAAGCTCATCAGCGGCAGGTGGACGTCGTAGTCCGGCAACGGCGCGTCGCGGCCGATCACCGGGACGTCGAGGCAGTTGCGGAGCAACTCGACCAAGGCGGGCTGCACCTGCAATGTCACCTGTCCCCCCATCGCCGTGACCGCCGGGATGTAGCGGACGAACTGCAGCGCGTCGCCCATGCCGTATTCCGAGTGCAGCAGCAGCCTGCGGCCGGCGAGGGCGCCACCCTCCCACAAAGGTCCGGCGACGTCATGCTCGCCCTGTGACAGCTTCTTGCTCTTGCCGCGCCATTCGTATTCGCGGAAGCCGGCAATGTAATCGCCGTTCATCAGCAGGAAATGCGCGTAGTTGTAATGCGCCACGGCGTCGTTCGGATCGAGCGCGACGGCGCGGGCCGAGACCTCGATGGCTTCGTCGATCTCACCGAGCCCGCGCAGCGTGACGGCGAGGTTGGCGTGACCGCGCGCGTAATCGGGGGCGGCTGCGATGGCGCGGCGGTGGCATGCCGCTGCGGCGACAAGATCGCCGCGCGCCTCATGCATGATGCCGCGGTTGGTGTGCGCCGGTGCATGGTCCGGCTTCAGCGCCAGAGCCAGTTCGCAAACGGCGACCGCCTCGTCGATCTGGCCGAGTTCGCAGAGGCAGGCGGCGATGTTGCTGAGGATCACCGGATCGGATGGCGCGAGCGCCGAACCTTGCCGATAGAGTTCGAGCGCGTCGGCGGTCCGGCCGCTCTCGTGCAGCATCGAGCCGGTCCGCTTCAACATGTCCGAGTCTTGCGGCGCGCGTTCGGTGAGCTGGCGATAGATGCCGATGGCTTCGTCGTGACGGCCCAAGCGATACAAAGCGGCGCCCAGTGCATCGAGCAAATTGGTATTGTTCGGCAACCGCACGAGAGCATCATGAAACCCGGCAATAGCTTCTTCACCGCGACCCAGATCCTGAAGCAGGCGGCCGTGGAGCAGCAGGCTTTCGATCCGATCGGGCTGTAGGGCCCGCGCGCGGCGGCAAGCTTGCAGCGCTGCTTCCGTCTGCTCGGATCGCATCAGAGCCAGTGCGATGTTGTGATGGCCGTCGACGAAATCGGGCCGGACTGCCACTGCGCGGCGATAGGCCTCCAGCGCCTCGTCCCCGCGATCCGCATCTGCCAGCAGATTGCCGAGATTGAGCCAGGCATCATGCGCTCCCGGATGGCGATCGATCACGGCGCGATAAGCAGCCTCCGCTTCATCGACTCGGCCGGCGCCGGCAAGCACCAGAGCGAGTTGAAAGTAAGCACGTGGCGGCGCCGGATCACACGAAATCGCCTGCCGACATGCGGCCTCCGCCTGGTCCCAATGTTCCGCTTCGGACAACGCGACAGCCAGCTTGAGCTGAAGGGCAGCGTCGTCCGGCCGCAGCATCGCGGCGCGCTCGAACGCTTCGATCGCGCCGGCTCGCTCGCCTTTCACCGCCAGCGCGTCGCCGAGCGTCGCAAACGCCTGAGCGTGGTTCGGGGCCAGACTGAGCACGCGATGCAGCAGGGCCGCGCCCTGCGCCGCACGATCGGTGACGAAGGCGATCACCGCGGACAGGTGCAGCGCATCGACATGATCGGGCTCAGTCCGCAGGATGTCGTCGCACATCTGCTCCGCGCGGGCGGTGCGGCCCGCGCCATAATGCGCGATCGCCTCCAACAGGATGGTTTGGCTTGCCGTCGCCGCCATAAGTCGTCTCCTTTGATCTCCTGCTTGAACGGCTCAACCGACAAATTCCGGCGACGGCGCTCAACCAATTGTATGCAGATGCATCTTTCTCGGTTATGGTGACGTTGTGTCCCGCTCGTTTGCGCCCACCGCACTGATGCTCGGCAACTTCGTCACCGGCACCGCCGTGCTGGCGCCGGCCGGCATGCTGGCGGATTTGGCGGGCGGATTGGGAGTCGGCATCCACGAGGCCGGGCTGCTGATCACCTTCGGCGCGGTGGTGTTGTGCGTCGGTTCGCCGCTGACGGCGTGGCTGACCAGCCGCATCGACCGGCGGCTGTTGTTGTGCACCGCACTGTTCGTGCTGGCGCTCGGCAATCTGGCGTCTTCGTTTGCGCCGAACTACGCGGTGCTGCTGATCGTGCGGCTGGTGATGCTGGCGGTCGGCGTGCTCTACACGCCGCAGGCGGCCGGTACGGTGGCGCTGATCGTGCCGGCGGAAAAGCGCGGCGGCGCGATCGCTTATGTGTTCCTGGGGTGGTCGCTGGCGATCGCCGCGGGTTTGCCGCTGGTGACGTTCCTGGCGAGTTATTTCGGCTGGCGCGGCGGTTTCGCCGGCGTCGGCGTTCTCGGGCTGATCAGCTTCGTGCTGCTGCTGATCGCCTTGCCGAAGGAACTGGTCGGCGCGCCGGTGGATTTGAAGATGTGGGCCGGCGTGCTGCGCAAGCGCCGCATCGTCACGCTGCTCGCGATCACTGCCCTGCAGGTCGCCGGACAGTTCTCGACCTTCACCTATTTCGGACCGCTGCTCGCCGGACTCACCGGCGCCGGGCCGCGCGATATCGGGCTGGTGTTCGCGATCTACGGCATCGCCGGCTTTGTCGGCAACGTCATTGCCAGCCGCATCGTCGATGGTTTCGGCGCTA
>NZ_BADD01000507.1 GCF_000333455.1 Rhodopseudomonas sp. B29 | reverse complement strand
CGTCGAGTCAGAAGCGTTTGGCGGTGTCCTAGCGTCCATTCCGATAATCTGGGCGGATCCTGTTTTTATTGCAAGTAATTTGCAATAGCATAAAGTTCCATACGGCGCGGAAAGGTCGCCTTTGATCCGATGGTGAACCCTTCACCTCCAAAGAACACCCCGGCATCCCACGAGCGTTGGGAAATGTCATTGATCTACCTTCGACGAACGGAGGGTGCGGTTTCGGCCTTTTCCTCCGCAGCGAATTGGCGCAGAACCCCCCGCATGAGCGATCAATCGATGTCTCCCCGCGAACTGCTGCAATGGGCCATGAAGCCGCCGCAGGCCTACGTGCTGTACCTGCTCTGCGTCGTGCTGGTCGGCGGCCTGTCGTTCTATGTTGGCACCATGAAGCCCCGCGCCCATGCCGGGCTGGCGCCGCCACCTCCGGCAAACGTCAACGCTCCCCGCTCGCAGTGAGCGCTATCCGACGAAGCGCCAGTTCGGCACTGTCGGCAGCAGCGTCAGCAGCACGAACAGCGGGATCAGCGCCACCGCGGCCCACATCGCATAGCCGAAGAAGCCCGGCATCTTGATGCCGCGCTCGGTCGCGATGGCGTAGACCATGAAGTTCGGCGCGTTGCCGATATAGGTCAGCGCCCCCATGTAGACTGCGCCCATCGAGATTGCCGTCAGCGTGCCGGCGAGCGGACCCATCAGCTCAGCCGGCCGACCTCCCGCGAGTTCGAAGAACACAAGATAAGTCGGCGCGTTGTCGAGCACCGCGGACAACAACCCGGTCAGCCAGAAATACGGCACCTCATTGGGGTGACCGTCGGCCGCCGTGACGATGTCGAGCAGCGGCGCGAACAGGCCGGCTTTACCTGCCCCGAGCATCGCCAGCACTGGAATGATCGCGATGAAGATGCCGGCGAACAACTTGGCGACTTCGAGAATCGGCTCCCAGGTGAAGTCGTTGGCGGAGCGATGCTCGGCCGCGGTCCACCACAGCGACAACAGCGCGATGACCACCAGTGCGGCGTCTCGCACGAGGTTCTGCAGGGCGACCTTGGTGCCGTAGACGTCGAGTTCGATGCCGGGGCGCCAACTCGCCGACAGCAGGATCATGCCGATGATCGCGGCGATCAGGACGAAGTTGATGCCGCCGCGCAGGCCGATCGGCTCGCTGGCTGCCGCCGCGCTCGAATCCTGGCGGGCGAGCCAGCTATCGAGCGCGAAGAACGCAACGAGCAGCACGACCGCAATGATCAGCGTCTGCAGCCACAGATGCTGCGCCGGCCAGAAGAAATCGACACCGCGCAGGAAGCCGACGAACAGCGGCGGGTCGCCGAGCGGCGACAGCGCGCCGCCGATATTGGCGACCAAGATGATGAAAAAGACCACGACGTGTACGTTGTGCGCGCGCGCCTGATTGGCGCGGATCAGCGGCCGGATCAGGATCATCGCGGCGCCCGTCGTGCCGATGATGCTCGCCGCAGCCGTCCCGATCGCCAGCAGCGCCGTATTGATCAGCGGCGTGCCGCGCATCGTCCCGGTGACGAGAATGCCGCCGGCGACCGTGAACAGCGCGAACAACAGCACGATGAAGCTGAGATATTCGCCGAGCAGCGCATGGATCGCGGCGGCAAGCGCAGCTTGCCAGCCGTATACGACGGCGAGAGGCACCACGGTCGCCAACGCCCAGCCCGCGGCGATCTTGCCGTAATGGGCGTGCCAGATCTTCGCGAACAGCAGCGGCCCGAGCGCGATCGACATCAGGATGCCGGCGAACGGAATGCCCCACGCCCAGCCGAGGGTTGCGCCATCGAGTTCGGCGGCGTGCGCCGCGCCGGGCAGAAGCGCGAGCGGCATCGCGGCCGCGGCGCGCAGGAAGAAGTAACGTTGCATCATCGCGTCACTTCAATGCGGTTTTGCCGATCGGCGCAAAGCCAAAAGGCCGGCTGCGACAAATCGCGTCGCAGCCCTATTCGATGCCGCGGCCGAACTTGTTCGACTTCGGGAAGCCCTTCGGCGGCAGCCGGCCGGCATCGGCGCGGTTGCCGCGCCATTCGGCCAGCTCTTTCAGCGTCGCGCTGAACTCGCGGCCGGCGGAATCGCGCCAGGACAGGCCCTGCTTCGACGCGAAGGTCGCAACGTCGGACAGGCCGCCGTCCTTGTACTTCTGCAGCCGCACGCCGCGGCCGCGCGCCATCTCGGGCACCTGATCGATCGGGAAGATCACCATCTTGCGGTTGTCGCCGATCACCGCGACCTGATCATCGCCCTCGCTGACGACGGTGAGCGCCCTCGCCTCGTTCGGCACGTCGACGTTGATGATCTGCTTGCCCTTGCGGGTGGCGCCGACGCACTCGTCTTCGCCCACGATGAAGCCCTGGCCGTCATGGCTGGCGATCAGGAACTTGCGGCCGCCTTTGTGCACGAACACGGTGACGATGGCGGCGTCTTGCTCCATGTCGATGAACATGCGGATCGGCTCGCCGTGGCCGCGGCCGCCCGGCAGCTTGGCGACATCCAGCGCGTAGAACCGGCCGTTGGTGGCAAGTAGCAAGAGCTTGGACGTGGTCTCCGCGAAGAACGACTGACCGAGCTTGTCGTCCTGCTTGAAGTTGAGGCTCGACAGATCCTCGACATGGCCCTTGAGCGTGCGCACCCAACCCTTGTCGGAGATGACGACGGTGACCGGCTCGCGCTCGACGAAGGCTTCCTCGATCGCGGCGAGATCGTGCTCCGGCGCGTCGGCGAAAGTGGTGCGGCGCTTGCCGAGCGGCGTCTTAGGTCCGAACATGTCGCGGACCTTGCCGACCTGCTCGCCGACCTTGGCCCACTGCTTCGCCTCGGAGCCGAGAACTTCGTTGATGCCCTTCAGCTCCGCCCGCAGGTTCTTGTCTTCGGTGCGGATCTCCATCTCTTCTAGCTTGCGCAGACTGCGCAGCCGCATGTTGAGAATGGCTTCGGCCTGGATCTCGGTGAGCTTGAACGTCCGCATCAGGACGGGCTTGGGCTCGTCCTCGGTGCGGATGATTTTGATCACCTTGTCGATGTTCAAGTACGCGATCAGATAGCCGCCGAGCACTTCGAGGCGATGCTCGATCTGCGCCTTGCGATAGTTCGATCGGCGCAGTAGCACGTCGCGCAGATGGTCGAGCCATTCGCGCAGGCATTCGGCGAGGCCGAGCACCTTGGGAATGCGGCCGCCGACCAGCACGTTGAGGTTGAGCGGAATCCGGCTCTCCAGCTCGGTCAGCCGGAACAGTGACTCCATCATCAGCTCGGGATCGACGGTGCGCGACTTGGGCTCGATGACGATGCGGACGTCTTCAGCCGACTCGTCGCGGATGTCGCCGATCAGCGGCAGCTTCTTCTCGTTGAGAAGTTCGGCGATCTTCTCGATCAGCCGCGACTTCTGCACCAGCCACGGAATCTGCGTGACGACAACGCTCCAGGCGCCCCTTGCGCCCTCTTCCTGGTGCCAGCGCGCGCGGGTGCGGAATGCACCGCGGCCCGTGGTGTAGGCCTCGGCGATGCTCTCCTTGGAATCGATGATGATGCCGCCGGTCGGGAAGTCCGGACCTTTGACGAAGCGCAGCAGCGCCTTCGACTTGGCGTCGGGTTTCTCGATCAGGTGCAGCGCGGCGTCACACAGTTCGGCGGCGTTGTGCGGCGGGATCGCGGTCGCCATGCCGACCGCGATGCCTTGCGCGCCGTTGGCGAGCAGGTTCGGGAAGCCGCCGGGCAGCACAACCGGTTCCTTGGATTGGCCGTCGTAATTCGGCCGGAACGCGACGCCGTCCTCGTCGATGCCGTCGAGGAGCAGGCGCGCGACGTCGGTCATGCGCGCTTCGGTGTAGCGATAGGCGGCCGGATTATCGCCGTCTATGTTGCCGAAATTGCCTTGGCCGTCGACCAGCGGGTAGCGCGACGAGAAGTCCTGCGCGAGGCGCACCAGCGCGTCGTAGATCGACTGGTCGCCGTGCGGATGGAACGAGCCCATCACGTCGCCGACGATTTTGGCCGACTTTTTGAACGGTGTGCCGGGGTCGAGCCGCAGCAACCGCATTCCGTAGAGGATACGCCGATGCACCGGTTTCAACCCGTCGCGGGCGTCCGGCAAAGCGCGATGCATGATGGTCGAGAGCGCGTAAGCGAGGTAGCGCTCTTCCAGCGCCTCGCGAAGCTGCACCTCGTGAATCTCCGCCGGCTCCGGCGGAATCAGTCTTTTTCCCATGGCGTCGGGTTATCCGCTGGCCGAGACCGGAGCAAGCGCAACCCGGGCCGTCGGCGCTGCTGGCTGCTCGTCAGCGGCCGCATGTTCGGTGGCGTCGCCGGCATCGAACCGGGCGCGGGCGCGCTCGATCTCCGGAAACTGCTGCTCGGCCCAGCCGACCAGAGCGGTCAGCGGCCCGAGCACGGACTCGCCCATCGCCGACAAGCGGTATTCGACGCTGGGCGGCTTGGTCGGAAATACCCGCCGCGCCACCAACCCGTCGCGCTCAAGGTCGCGTAGCGTCTGGGTCAGCATGCGTTTCGAAATGTCTGGAACTTCCCGCAGCAGCGCATTGAAACGCATAGGCTTTTCGGCCAGCGCGATGAGCAGCAACGTGCTCCATTTGCTGCCGAGGTGGTCGAGCACGTTGCGCACCGGACAGCGCGAAGCGTCGTAGCCAAGCTCGCGCCAAGCGGCGTAGCGATCGGTCAACGTGGCGCGGTGCGCAGCGGCGGTCAGGTTATCTGAAGGTGACCTTGTCACGAAAAACTGCCTCCTTCCGGGCTGGGCAGAAGGTCTCCATTGTAGACCTATCCTCAATTCTAAACCAGCACGGAGCTTCCCATGTCTGCGTCTCGTTTCCTCATCACCGGCGCCAGCGGCCAGCTCGGCCGGCTCGTCATCGACGGTCTGCTCAAGACGGTCCCGGCATCGCAGATCGGCGTCCTGGTCCGCAGCGACAAAGCCGCTGCCGAGTTCGCCGCGCGCGGCCTGCATGTCCACAAGGGCGATTACAGCCTGCCCGAGACGCTGGCACCGGCTTTCGGCGGCGTGGAGCGGGCGCTGCTGATCTCGTCGAGCGAGGTCGGCCAGCGGCTGCCGCAGCATCGCAACGCGATCGAGGCGGCGCGCCAGGGCGGCGTCAAGCTGCTGGCCTACATCAGCCTGCTGCACGCCGACGCTTCACCGCTCGGACTGGCCGAGGAGCACCGCCAGACCGAGGCGGCGCTGAAAGCATCCGGCGTGCCGTACGCCCTGCTCCGCAACGGCTGGTACACCGAGAACTACGCAGCCTCGATCCCGGCCGCGCTGGCGCACGGCGCGATGATCGGCAGCGCCGGCGACGGCCGGATCGCCTCCGCGGCACGCGCCGATTATGCGGAGGCTGCGGTTCGAGTACTGACGGCGTCGGATGACCTGGCCGGCAAGACCTACGAACTCGCCGGCGACACGTCCTACACACTGGCCGAGTTTGCCGCCGAACTGGCTCGGCAGAGCGGCAAGACCCTCGCCTATCAGGATCTGCCCGAAGCCGCCTACAAGGCTGCGCTGGTGAGTGCGGGGTTGCCCGAGCCTTTCGCCGCGCTGCTGGCGGATTCCGACGCCGGTGCCGCCAAGGACGCACTGTTCGACGACAGCCATAGCCTGAGCAAACTGATTGGCCGAGCGACGACACCGTTCGCCGAAACCATCGCGGCGGCGCTGAACACCTGAGCTTCAGCGCAACAGCCGCCGCCGCGATCGTCGCGGCAGCGGCTACACCGCGGAGCGTTGTGCGGCCCGTGTTACCGCATTGATGAACCCCGCGCGGGCATCGGAATGGCCCTGCCCGCGTGGTTCGAGCACGTTGCGCAGCAGGAAGCGGCCGGTCAGTTCGAAGCCGTCGCGGAGGTCCTGTTCGGAGCACGCGACTTCCTCGTCGTCGCGTAGGAAGGCCGGCAGGCGGAGCAGCCGATCGCGCCAGGGTTCGCCGGCGGTGCGCGACACGGCGTTGCCCGTTTTGGGCGAGACGTAGACCAGCTCGTGCGTCGCGCCGGTGGCGGCGCAGGTCGACAGATCGAGGCCGAAGCCGAGTTCGGTCAGCATTGCCAGTTCGAACCGGATCAGATGCCGGGCTGCGACGCCGGCATCGTCGAAATCGTCGAGGATGTGTTCGAGCATCGCATGAATGTCGTCATGGGGATCGCGCTCGGGCAAAAGGCGCGCCAGCGACGCCAGATGGGTGACGCCGTAAGCCGCATGCGAGACCGCCAGCAGCGTCGCCGCACGCATCCGCGCGCTCTCGAGTTGATAGTAGCCGAGATGCTCGTCGAGCCGCGCCCGCCAGACTGCGAGGACGCTGTTGCCGGGCTGCAGCATCGGCCGCAGCCGCGACGACGCGCCGCCGCGGACCATGCCGAGATGCCGGCCGTGCTCACGCGTCAGCAGCTCGACGATCGCGCCGGCCTCGCCATGCCGCCGCACCCCGAGAATGATGCCCTCGTCGCTCCATTCCATCGGCCGAGCCTAACGGATTTCGCGGCCGATCGCTCGCGGAACTATCCCTTGAACCAGCCGCGGGCGTCGCCGGTGAAGGACAGATAGATGCCGGCCGCGGTCAGGCCACAGGAGGCGATGTCGATCCACAGGCCGAACTCGAAGCCGCTGTCGTCGACGATCTGGGTCAGCGACACGATCGAGAACACCAGCGACGCCGTCAGCACCGCCCTCGCCCAGTTCTTGCGGCCATGCGCGGCCAGCCACACCAGGTAAGCGAGCAGAATGATCAGCCCCGCCGCCATGGTGTTGGCGGCGGCGATGACCGTGCCCGACATTTCGGGATCGGACATAGTGCGGTCCTGAAACGCCACGGAGATGCAGTCGAGCATCAGCGAGGTCAGCAGCAGCACCTCGAACCAGAATACGTTCTTCGGCAGCGTCGCGGTGGTGGCGGGGGTCATTCCTTGGGAAACTCCAACCCGATCTCGCGATAGCGTTCGGGATCGTTGCCCCAATCTTCGCGCACCTTCACGAACAGAAAAAGATGCACTTTCTGTTCCAGAATCTCGCCGATTTCCTTGCGCGCCGCCGCGCCGATCGCCTTGATCGATGCGCCGCCTTTGCCGAGCACGATCTTCCGCTGGCTTTCGCGCTCGACGAAGATGGTTTGCTCGATCTTCACCGAGCCGTCCTTGCGCTCGGTCCAGGTGTCGGTCTCGACCGTCGACTGATACGGCAGTTCCTGATGCAGTTGCCGGAAGATCTTCTCGCGGGTGATCTCGGCCGCGAGGTGACGCAGCGGCGCATCCGACATCTGGTCTTCAGGATAGAGATACGGCCCTTCCCGCACGCGCGCCGCCAGGGCACTGCGCAGATCGTCGACGCCGTCGCCGGTCATCGCCGACACCATGAAGGTCTGCTCGAACGCCAGCCGCTCGTTGGCGGCCTGCGCCAGCGCCAGCAGCTTCTCGCGCGGGACGATATCGATCTTGTTCAGCACCAGCAGCCTGGGATGATCGACCTTCTGCAGATTGTCGAAGATCGCTTCCGCCTGCTCGTCGAGGCCAGCGCGCGCATCGATCAGCGCGCAGACGAGATCGGCGTCGTGCGCGCCGCTCCACGCGGTCTTGACCATCGCGCGATCGAGCCGCCGCTTCGGCGCGAAGATGCCGGGCGTGTCGACCAGAATGATCTGCGACGAACCTTCAATGACGATGCCGCGGATCAGCGCGCGCGTCGTCTGCACCTTGCGCGACACGATGCTGACCTTGGAGCCGACCAACGCGTTGACGAGCGTCGATTTGCCGACATTGGGCGCGCCGATCAGCGCGACGAAGCCGCACCGAGTCGCGGCTGCGGTCGAAGTATCTGGATCAACCATCTTGGCCGCCGGAACTGACGCCTTCGCGCGCCAACATGGCTTGCGCCGCGACCTTCTCGGCGGCGCGCTTGCTGCCGCCGACGCCCTCGGCGTCTTCGAGCCCTGGCAAGGTCACAGCGACGCGAAATTGCGGATCGTGATGCGGGCCGGTGCGTTCGACTTCGCGATACACCGGCGTCGGCAGGCCTTTGCCCTGCGCCCATTCCTGCAACACGGTCTTCGGATCGCGCAGCGAACGCGCCGGCTTGCGCATCCGCTCGGTCCAGTTGCGCTTCACGAAGTCCGCCGCAGCATCATAGCCACCGTCGAGATAGATGGCGCCGATCACCGCTTCGCAGATGTCGCCGAGCACCGACTTGCGCAAGCGCGCGCCGGCACCGGCGCCGACCGTGCCGAGCTTGATGCCCTCGTCGAGATCGAGGCTGCGCGCGACGTCGGCGCAAGTTTCCTTGCGCACCAGATCGGCCAGCCGTTTCGAGAGTTCGCCTTCGTCGGCATTTGGGAACGCGCGGTACAGCATGTCGGAGACGATCAGTCCGAGCACGTGGTCGCCGAGAAACTCCAGCCGCTGATAGCTGTCGGCGCGATTACGCGCCGACTTCAGCGCCGAGACGTGAGTCAGCGCTGTGGTCAGCAATGCCGGATCGGCAAAGCTGTGACCGATGCGCTGCTCGATCGCGACCGCCTTCTCCTTGGCCTTGACCTTGCGGCTCCGCTTCGGTGCAGCGGCCGGCTCGGCAGCCTGCCCGCCGGCCTCGTCAGCGGCCTTCGGGGTATCGATGTTGGTCACGTCCTCGATCATCGCACGAAGGAGAAGATCCGGCCCCAGCGCACGGCGGTCGGCCAACGCCAGATTTCCCAGGCGTGATCGCCCTCGCGGATGGAGAAGAAGATCATCTGGGCGCGGCCGATGAGATTCTCGTACGGCACGTAGCCGACTGCCGACAGCACGCGGCTGTCGGTCGAGTTGTCGCGGTTGTCGCCCATCATGAAGAAGTGGCCGGGCGGCACGGTGTAGACATTGGTGTTGTCGTAGAAGCCGTTGTCGACGCAATCCAGCGTCTCGTAGCTGACGTTGTTCGGCAGCGTCTCCTTCCAGCGCTTCACCCGCGCCGTGGCTTCGGAGCCGCACGGATCTTCACCGACGTAGTCGGGCAGCCGTTCGCGCTGGACAGGCTTGTCGTTGATGTAGAGGAGACCCTCTTTCATCTGAATGCGGTCGCCCGGCAGGCCGATGACGCGCTTGATGTAGTCGGTGGACTCGTCCTTCGGCAGCCGGAACACGACGACATCCCCGCGATTGGGCTCGGAGCCGAAGATGCGACCGGAGAACAGCGGCGGCGACAGCGGGATCGAGAACTTGCTGTAGCCGTACGAGTACTTCGACACGAACAGATAGTCGCCGACCAAGAGCGTCGCCTTCATCGATCCCGACGGGATGTTGAAAGGCTGGAACAGGAAGGTCCGGATCACCAGGGCGATCAGCAGGGCATGGATGACGACGCGGATCGTCTCGCCGATGCCGCTTTCAGATTTGGTACCGGATGACACGCTCATCGCTTTCCCGATTCCCGCGGGCGTCGCTCGCGGAGGAGACGTTCTCAGGGGAGCAGGAGCGCTCACCACGAGACCTTGGTTTCTGGCGAGAAACCCCGACTCGGTGCGGATTCGATCCGGCCGAGGTTCCGGCGCGGTTGTAGACCGTTGTCGCAGGCGGCGCAATCAAGTGTCGCGCGGGAACTGGCTAATGCCATGGCCGCACAGCAGATTTTGTGCTTGACGACATCACGTGGCGGCTGGAGCGGGCTCCGCCGAGATGACCACGAAGGCCTGCGCCAGCGGCCATTCATCGGTGATCGACAGGTCGATTCGGGCTGTCATGCCGGCCGGCGTTAGCGCGTCGAGGCGCGCCTTGGCGCCGCCGGTCAGCAGCATTGTCGGCCGGCCGCCGGGAAGATTGACCACGCCCATATCCCGCCACCACACACCCTGGCGGATGCCGGTGCCGAGCGCCTTGCTGCAGGCTTCCTTGGCGGCGAACCGCTTGGCGTAGGTCGCCACCAGCATTTCGTCGCTCTTGCTGCGACGCGCTGCCTTGGCGCGCTCGGTCTCGGTGAAAATGCGGTCGAGGAAGCGCTCGCCGTGGCGTTCGATGACCTTTGCGATCCGGGTGATGTCGATCAGATCGGAGCCGATGCCGATGATCATGCGGCGGCCACTTTGGCGCGGCCGCGCTCCATCGCCGCCCGCATGGTCCGGATGGTTTCGGCCAGGCCGACGAACACCGCCTCGCCGATCATGAAGAACCCAATATTCAGTTCGACGATCTGCGGCAGCGCCGCGATGGTCTCGGCAGTCTCGTAGTCGAGACCGTGGCCGGCGTGGACTTCGATGCCGGCGGAGCGCGCCAGTGCCGCACCGGCGACAATTCGCTTCCATTCGGCACTGGCCTTCGCGGTGTCGCCGTCGGTCAGCGCATCACACCACGCGCCGGTGTGGATCTCGATTGCCGGCGACTTCAGCTTTGCCGCCATGTCGATCTGAGCCGGATCGGGCGCGATGAACAGCGAGGTGCGGATGCCGGCATCGCTGAATTTGGCGATCGCGGGACCGAGATGATCGCGCAGGCCGATGACATCGAGCCCGCCTTCGGTCGTCAGCTCCTCGCGCCGCTCAGGCACGAGGCACACCGCATGCGGCCTCACGCCGAGCGCGATGCGGATCATTTCCGGCGTTGCCGCCATCTCGAAATTCAGGGGCTTGGTGATCTCCGCCTTGAGCCGCTCCATGTCGGCATCGCGGATGTGGCGGCGATCCTCACGCAAATGCGCGGTGATGCCGTCGGCCCCCGCCTCGATCGCCGTGCGCGCAGCGCGCAGCGGATCGGGATGGCGGCCGCCGCGCGCGTTCCGCAGCGTGGCGATGTGATCGATGTTGACGCCGAGACGAAGTGGCGGAGATTTGGACATAGTGGACTCGCGATAAGGACCGTCATTGCGAGCGAAGCGAAGCAATCCAGCTCAGTGCACCGAGCTGGATTGCTTCGCTTCGCTCGCAATGACGAACATACTAACTGACTCGATGACCAAGTGTGACCACGCCCTCAGCCGTTCACGCGCTCGACGTGAGCGACAACATCTTTGGCGCGGAGCTGGGCGATGATGGCGCTGAGGTGCTTGAGGTCGTAGACCTCGAGGTCGATTGTCAGCTCGGTGAAGTCGGGCGAGCGGCGGCTCATATTGATGTTGTCGATGTTGCCGTCGTGTTCGGCGATGACGCCGGCGATCTGCGCCAGCGAACCTGGCTCGTTGACGTTCTGCACGAACAGCCGTGCCGGGAAGCGCTGCGGCGTCGACTCGTCGATGTCCCATTTGACGTCGAGCCAGCGCTCCGGCTCTTCCTCGAATTCCTTCAAGTCGGGCGACTGGATCGGATAGATGGTGATGCCCTCGCCCGGCGTGACGATGCCGACGATGCGATCGCCCGGCACCGCGCCGCCGTTGGGCGCGAACTTGACCGGCAGGCCGGAGTGCAGGCCGCCGATCGGGATCACCGCGCTGGCCTTGCCGGGCTCGGGCGCCGGCTTGGCGCCCGGCTTCTCCGGCGCTTTCTTGCCGCCGAACCGCGCGATGCGCTCTTCCTTGTAATCCGGATACATCGCGCGGGCGACGTCGGAGGCTTTCATTTCGCCGCGGCCGACCGAGGCCATCACGTCTTCGATCGACGAACGCGCCAGCCGCGGCAGCGCGCCCTTCAGCTTGTCGTCGGCGTATTCGATCTTGGCGCGGACGAACAGGCGTTCGACGATACGGCGGCCGAGCCCCGCGTATTGATCGCGCATCGCCGCCCGCGTGGCGCGGCGGATGGCGGCCCGGGCCTTGCCGGTGCGGGCCAGCGATTCCCATGCGGCCGGCGGCGCCGATTGCACCGGCGACGTCAGCACCTCGACTTCGTCGCCATTCTGCAATTCGCTCGACAGCGGCGCGAATTTGCCGTTGATCTTGCAGCCGACCGCCGAGTTGCCGACGTCGGTGTGGACCGCATAGGCAAAGTCGATGACGTTGGCGTTGCGCGGCAGCGCGATCAGCTTGCCCTTCGGCGTGAAGCAGAACACCTGGTCGTGGAACAGCTCGAGCTTGGTGTGCTCGAGGAATTCCTCGGGGTTCTGGCTCTCCGACAGCATCTCGATGGTGTGTCGCAGCCAAGCGAAGGCATTGGACTCGCGATTGACGAGTTCGGTCGGTGAGCCGACGCCGTCCTTGTAGAATGCGTGCGCGGCGATGCCGTATTCGGCGATCTGATTCATCTCGCGGGTGCGGAATTGCAGCTCGACGCGCTGCTGACCGGGCCCGATCACCGTGGTGTGCAACGAGCGATAGTCGTTCTGCTTGGGCGTCGAGATATAGTCCTTGAACCGGCCCGGCACCATCGGCCAGGTGGTGTGGACCACGCCGAGTGCGCGGTAGCAGCACGCGACGTCTCCGACGATGACGCGGAAGCCGTAAATATCGGACAGCTGTTCGAAGCCGACCGATTTGCGCTCCATCTTGGTCCAGATCGAAAATGGCCGCTTGCGCCGGCCGGTGACTTCGGCGGTGATGCCGTTGCGGCCGAGATTGGCTGAGAGCTGGGCTTCGATCTCGCCGATCAGGTTACGGTTGCGTTCGGCCAGCGCGTCGAGCCGCTGCATCACCACAGCGAAGGCTTCCGGATCGAGCGTGCGGAAAGCCAGATCTTCCAGCTCCTCTCGCATCTCGTGCATACCCATGCGGCCGGCGAGCGGCGCATAGATGTCGAGGGTCTCCTCGGCGATGCGGTGCCGCGACGCCGGCGGCACGAATTCCAGCGTGCGCATGTTGTGCAGCCGGTCGGCCAGTTTGATCAGCAGCACGCGGACGTCGTCGGCGATCGCCAGCAGCAGCTTGCGCAGGTTTTCGGCCTGCTTGGCCTCGCGCGACACCAGTTCGAGCCGCTTCAGCTTGGTCAGGCCTTCGACCAGCGCGCCGATCTCGTGGCCGAACAGCTTGTCGATCTCGGTCCGGGTCGCCTCGGTGTCTTCGATCGTGTCGTGCAGCAGCGCCGCCACGATGGTGGCGTCGTCGAGCTTGAGGTTAGTCAGGATGGCGGCGACTTCGAGCGGATGCGAGAAATACGGATCGCCCGAGGCGCGGGTCTGCTCGCCATGGGCCTTCATGGCGTAGACGTAGGCGCGGTTGAGCAGGTCTTCGTCGGTATCCGGATTGTAGGAACGGACCCGCTCGACGAGGTCGTACTGCCGCATCATTCGCGCCCGGGAGGCGCGCGGCCGGGCGACCGCAGGTGCGGCGGCGGCCACGCCGGCGGAGGCCTCCATCTGAACCGGCACGGGGCGCCCTGACGCCATTCTTAGTCCTAGCCTATTCCTCTGGTCCCACAGCCACTTACCGACGATGAGATTCACTGCTCTGAACTGCTCCAAGCACAGTAGATCGTTTCGACGTGAAAGAAAGATAGACGATCAGGAAAACCTGCCATTCCGGCAGAGTTTGGACCGAATCGCGGGCGCTGTACGACCAATCGCCGGGACGGCGCGCGGCTAAATTCCGGGCATCGGACAAAGCAAAAGGCCCGGACGATGCGATCCGGGCCTCAGAATAGCTCTAAGTTGTTTGGGCGACTGCTGCCGCGCGACGGGTTATTCGTCCTCTTCGGGCTGCTCTTCCGGTGGCGCCAGGCCTTCGAGACCCTTGAGCAGCTCCTCCTCCGTCATACGCTCCATCGCCACTTCGGTGTCGTCGGCATCGGCACTCGCGCCGCTCGAACCGATCAGCGGAACGGTATCTTGCTCCGGCTCGTCGACCTCGACGAACTTCTGCAGCGAGTGCACCAGCTCTTCCTTGAGGTCTTCCGGAGAAATCGTCTGCTCGGCGATTTCGCGAAGCGAAACAACGGGATTCTTGTCGTTGTCGCGGTCGATCGTGAGCTGGGAGCCGGACGAGATCATGCGCGCCCGATGGGCAGCGAGAAGGACCAGATCGAAGCGGTTGTCGACCTTATCAATGCAATCTTCAACGGTGACGCGCGCCATGCCTGTCGCTCCGTTCGAGGAACCGAATGAGGGGGGTTGTCTGCCGTAGCTAAAGGTGGTTGACGGAATTCGCAAGAACAAAATGGCGTTGGAGCACCCGCTTCGCTCTGTTACTGAAAGGTTTAGCCGGATCGCGTACGGATCACGTCCCAGTGCAAAACCGAGTTCCGACAAGAAAAGGCTATTTTTGAAAGGGAATGCTATACACTACCGGTATTAGCTTCGTGCGGTTGAAGTCGTCCCGGTTGGCGAGAGCAGAACGCTTTTCGCGTCATTCGCCTCCAACTGCGCTGCTTTTCTGTTGCGCCAACATCAGTAGACGGACATACGAGAGATCTTGATGCCAACTCATCAGAACAACAAAATTGCGCTGTTTATCGATGGCGCCAACCTATACGCGACCGCAAAGACTCTGGGCTTCGATATCGATTACAAGCGGTTGCTCAAGGAATTCCAGAGCCGCGGCGATCTGGTCCGGGCCTTCTACTACACCGCGATCATCGAAGATCAGGAATATTCGTCGATTCGCCCGCTGATCGACTGGCTCGATTACAACGGCTACACCGTGGTCACCAAGGCGACCAAGGAGTTCATTGACGCCTCCGGCCGCCGCAAGGTCAAGGGTAACATGGACATCGAACTCGCTGTCGATGCCATGGAACTGGCCGAGCATATCGACCAGATGGTGCTGTTCTCGGGCGACGGCGATTTCCGCTCGCTGGTCGAGGCGGTGCAACGTCGCGGCGTTCGGGTGACCGTCGTCTCGACGATCTCCAGCCAGCCGCCGATGATCGCCGACGAACTGCGGCGTCAGGCCGACATTTTCACCGACCTCGTCGAACTGCAGGCCAAGATCGGCCGCGATCCGGCCGACCGGCCGCCGCCGCGCGAACCGCGGCACACGCCGCAGTTCCTGCAGCGTCAGACGGCACTGGCTCAGCGCGGCGGTGACGACGATTTCGAAGACTGAGATCGCGGCGGCGCGCGGCGCGAATGCCGCCGCCGCTGTCACCGCGACGGAACCTGCCGCAAACTGCCCGCTGTGTCCGCGGCTGGCGGCCTTTCGCCAGGAATCCCGCGAACGACAGCCGGGCTGGTTCAACGCGCCGGTGCCGTCGTTCGGCAGCGCCGATGCCGCATTGCTGATTGTCGGGCTCGCGCCGGGCCTGCAAGGCGCCAACCGCACCGGACGTCCGTTCACCGGCGACTATGCCGGCGACCTGCTCTACGCCACCCTGATCGATTACGGCTTCGCGCGCGGCGAATACAAAGCACGGCCCGACGACGGGTTGACGCTGGTCGATTGCCGGATCAGCAATGCGGTGCGTTGCGTGCCGCCGCAGAACAAGCCCCTGCCCGCCGAGATCAACACCTGCCGCCAGTTTCTCAGCGGTGTGTTCGGCGCCATGCCGCGGCTACGCGCTGTTGTGCTGCTCGGCCGCATCGCCCACGACACGACGATCAAAGCCGTCGGGCTCAGGGCTTCGCAAGCCCCGTTCGGCCACGGCGCGGTGCACCAGGCCGGCACGCTCAAGCTCTACGACAGCTATCACTGCTCGCGCTACAACACCAACACCGGCGTGCTGACGCCGAAGATGTTCGGCGACGTGTTCGCGAAGGTGCGGGCGGATTTGGATGCGGGCAAGTAAGTCCTTGCTGCCTGTTTCAGCATCATCCTGAGGTGCGAGCCCACTTGGGCGAGCCTCGAAGGATGAGCTACGCGCGATGACCTCAGCGCCTGTGGCCGCATGCTTCGAGGCTCGCCTTCGGCTCGCACCTCAGCATGACGCCTTGCGCGTAGTAAGCAATCAGCGCGGGTTGGCCTTTAGCCACGCCAGCACATCCCCAGCATTCCGGTCCGGCGGAAATACCGGATAGAACACGTGAGTGATGCGGCCGTCGTCGATGATCAGCGCCATGCGCTTCAGCAGCGTCATGCCGGCCACGTCCATGGTCGGTAGCTTCAGCGCCTTGGCCAGAACTAGCTTGTCGTCCGATAGCACCGGAAATGGCAGATGCAGCCGCTGCGCCATCTCGGACTGATACTCGGTGGACTGTGTCGACAGGCCAAACACCTGATCGGCGCCGGCGGCTTTGAGTTCGGCGAACAAATCACGAAACGAACAGGTCTGCGGCGTGCAGCCGCGCGCGCCCGGGATCATGTCCCAATCGTCGACCGGCGCGATCTTGCCAGGCTCGCCGGTCCGCGGATAGGCGAACACCACGGTGCGCCCGGTCAGCGCCGCCAGCGTGGCCATGCCGCCGTGCGTAGCCGGCAGCGCCACGGCCGGAATCGCCGAGCCGACCAGATGGGCCGCGCCGCCGTCGTCGACCGGCGCCGGGATCGTGCTCCAATCCACCTCGTTCAGGCTGCCCTGGTTGGCCATGCGGTCCTCCCGATATTCGTTATGTCCACTCAGCCGCGCGCGCGCAGCAATCGGCCCTTTTCCCGGCTCCAGTCGCGCTTCTTCTCGGTCTCGCGCTTGTCGTGCAGCTGCTTGCCCTTGGCGAGCGCCAGCAGCAGCTTGGCGCGGCCCTTTTCGTTGAAGTACAATTTCAACGGGATCAGCGTCATGCCCTGGCGCTCGACGGCGCCCATCAGCTTGTTGATCTGTTTGCGATGCAGCAGCAGTTTGCGCGGCCGCTTCGGTTCGTGATTGAAGCGATTGGCCTGCAGATATTCAGGGATCGTCGCGTTGATCAGCCAGATCTCGCCACCACGCGCGTCCGCATAGGATTCGGCGATCGTCGACTTGCCGTTGCGGACCGATTTCACTTCGGTGCCGGTCAGCGAAATGCCGGCTTCAATCGTGTCCTCGATCGCGTAGTTGAACCGCGCTTTGCGGTTCTCCGCCACGACCTTGATCGGGCGTTCGTTCTTGTCGGCCATTGCGGCTCAGTCTTTCTCGCCCGCTCTAGAGCTTTTCCGGTTCTGATAGAATCAGAACCGGAGCTCTAGATTCTTAATTTGACGCGTTTTCTTCACGCGAACCGGTATCCACTTCGCTCGAAAACGCTCTAGACCAGCGGGCGGTTGCCGCTCTTGAGCAGATCACGGATTTCGGCGAGCAGCTCCTGCTCGCGGGTCGGCTTCGGCGGCTCCGCCGGCTTCGCTTCATCCTTGCGCTTCAGCCGGTTCATCGCCCGCACCACCATGAACAACACGAAGGCGACGATGATGAAATTCAGCGTCAGCGTGAGGAAGTTGCCCCAGGCCAGCACAGCGCCCTGCTTCTTGGCCTCGACCAGCGTATTCGCCGTCACTGCTTTGGACAGCGGGGTGAAGTAGTTCGAGAAGTCGAGCCCGCCGGTGATCGAGCCGATGATCGGCATGATGACGTCGCCGACCAGCGACGAGACGATCGCGCCGAACGCGGCGCCGATGATGACGCCGACCGCGAGGTCGACGACATTGCCCTTCATGGCGAACTCACGGAACTCCTTGAACATCTCACCCCTCCGGCAGGTCGCGCGGCCCGGTTGATCCGGCCTGTTTGACGGTCAGTTCAACAGTCCGGCGTGCATCATTGCCGCGCGGATGACTTCGCCGGTCGGCTTGGTGACCGGCATCAGCGGCAGCCGCACCTCTTCTTCGATACGGCCGAGCAGCGTCAACCCGTGCTTGGCGCCGGCGACGCCCGGCTCCTTGAACACAGCGTCGTGCAACGGCACCAGCCGGTCCTGGATTTTCAGAGCGCCCGTATAGTCGCCGGCAAACACCGCGCCCATCAGGTCGGAGCACAGCTTCGGCGCGACGTTCGATACGACCGAGATGCAGCCATGACCGCCCGCCGCCATATAGGCCAGCGCGGTCATGTCCTCGCCCGAGAGCTGAATGAAATCGGCGCCCATGGCGTGACGCTGCTGCGAGACGCGGCCGAGATTCGCGGTCGCGTCCTTGACGCCCGCGATGTTCTTCAATTCGTACAGCCGGCTCATGGTCTCGACCGACATGTCGACGACCGACCGCGGCGGGATGTTGTAGATGATGATTGGAATGCCGATCGAATCGTTCACCGCCTTGAAGTGCTGATACATGCCTTCCTGGGTGGGCTTGTTGTAATACGGCGTCACCACCAGCACGGCATCCGCCCCCGCCTTCTCGGCGTGGCGCGCAAGCTCAACAGCCTCACGCGTCGAATTGGAGCCGGCGCCGGCGATAACCGGCACGCGGCCCTTGGCCTCCTCGATGCACCATTCGACCACCTTGTGGTGCTCTTCGTGGCTCAGCGTCGGGCTCTCGCCAGTGGTCCCGACCGGCACCAGGCCGTGGGAGCCGTCCTCGATCTGCCAATTCACCAGGGCACGGAAGGCCTGCTCGTCGAGCGAACCGTCCTTTTTGAACGGCGTCACCAAGGCGGTCATGGACCCGCGGAACTTCGTCTTGGCTGCCATTCTGTCCTCCTGAACACCGTACCTGCCGCAAATCGAAGCGCCCTTCATACCGAGTTCATGCCTGCGGCGAAAGGGCATGCTCGCCTGGCGCGCGCCGCCGCCCAGCAGCGAAAATACGGTTGAACCTCCACCGGCGCCTCATGTCT
>NZ_BADD01000508.1 GCF_000333455.1 Rhodopseudomonas sp. B29 | reverse complement strand
GGGCATTGACG
Organism: Rhodopseudomonas sp. B29; assembly: GCF_000333455.1. Lineage (GTDB taxonomy): Bacteria > Pseudomonadota > Alphaproteobacteria > Rhizobiales > Xanthobacteraceae > Rhodopseudomonas. The sequence continues at coordinate 2,172 of NZ_BADD01000508.1, read as the reverse complement.
GCGGCATCCAGAGCGCGATGCTGCGTCATGTGGGAGATTGACGGACCGACGTGACTCAGCACTCGCGCGACACTCCGCAGTTCTACCTGACGGCCCCCTCGCCGTGCCCGTATCTGCCGGGCCGGCACGAGCGCAAGGTGTTCACCCATCTGGTCGGCGCCAAGGCCGGTGAACTCAACGACCTGCTCACCCATGGCGGCTTCCGCCGCAGCCAGTCGATCGCCTACCGCCCCGCCTGCGACCAGTGCCGTGCCTGTGTCTCGGTCCGCGTCGTCGCCAACGAATTCAAGCCGTCGCGCAACCAGCGCAAGATGATGGCGCGCAATGCCGACATCGTCGGCGAGCAGCGCAATCCGGTGCCGACCTCCGAGCAGTATTCGGTGTTCCGCGCCTATCTCGACCAGCGCCATCGCCACGGCGGCATGGCCGACATGACCGTGCTCGACTACGCCATGATGGTCGAGGACAGCCACGTCCAGACAAGGCTGATCGAGTATCGCAAACGCACCATCGACACCGGCATTACCGGCCGCGGCGGTGACCTCGTTGCCGTGGCGCTGACCGACGTGCTCAACGACGGCCTGTCGATGGTGTACTCGTTCTTCGAACCGGGCGAAGCCCATCGCTCGCTCGGCAGCTTCATGATCCTCGACCACATCGCCCGCGCCCGCCGGCTCGGCCTGCCCTACGTGTATCTGGGCTACTGGATCGAAGGCTCCAAGAAGATGGACTACAAGGGCCGCTACCTGCCCCAGCAGCGCCTCGCCCCCAGCGGCTGGCTCCGCGTCGATGCCACCGGCCAGATGGAGCCCGAGCCGCAGGATTAGCTGGTTTCTAGAGCAGATCTGCGTCTAATTGAATTACTAACGTCATCCTGAGGCGCCGCGCTGGGCCCCGCGCGGCGCGGCGGGCCTCGAAGGATGGGCCGCAAGCACTTGGCCGCATCCTTCGAGGCGCGCGGTGCGCGCACCTCAGGATGACGATTCAGTACTTGGAGAGGATGCGTCGCTTCAATCGATCAATGACGCGCTCTAGCCTGGATGCAACGAAGCGCAATCCGGGATCAGCGTAGTTATGATCCCAAGAAGTAATCGTGCACCAGCTTGGCGTTCAGCACGATGATGATGGCTGCAATCACCGCGGCGGCACCGGTCAGCCAGCGCGGCGCGACGAAGTAGCCCATCTTGGATTTGCTCGCGGTGAACATCACCAGCGGCACCACTGCGAACGGCAATTGCAGGCTCAGCACCACCTGGCTGAGGATCAGCAATTGTCCGGTGCCCTTCTCGCCGTACCAGATTGTCACCACGACGGCTGGCACGATCGCGATCAGGCGCGTCACCATGCGGCGCAGCCACGGCGCGATCTTGATGCGGATGAAGCCTTCCATCACGATCTGGCCGGCCAGAGTCGCCGTGATGGTCGAGTTCAGGCCGCAGGCGAGCAGCGCGATGCCGAACAGCGTCGGCGCCAGCGCCGAGCCGAGCAGCGGCGCCAGGAAGGCGTGGGCCTGATCGAGTTCAGCCACGTCGGTCTTGCCGGCGTGGTGGAAGGTTGCGGCGGCGAGGATCAGGATCGAGGCGTTGATGGTCAGTGCGAAGGTCAGCGCGATCGTCGAATCGATCGTGGCGAGCTTGATCGCCTCGCGCTTCTCCGCGACGCTGTCGCCATAGCCGCGGGTCTGCACCAGGCCGGAATGCAGATAGAGATTGTGCGGCATCACCGTGGCGCCGAGAATGCCGAGCGCCAGATACAACATGCCCGGTTCGGTGATGATCTTGGTGGTCGGCGCAAAGCCGCGGATCACCGCGGCCCAATCCGGATTGGCCATCGCGATCTGAATAGCGAAGCACGCCGCGATGACGCCGAGCAGCGCCACTACGAAAGCCTCGATCCAGCGAAAGCCGAACGCCTGCAACGCCAGGATCAGGAACACGTCGATCGCCGTGATCAGCACGCCGATCTCGAGCGGAATGCCGAACAGCAGGTTGAGACCGATCGCGGTGCCGATCACCTCCGCCAGGTCAGTCGCCGTGATGGCGATCTCCGCCGAGATCCACAGCGGCCACGCCACCCATTTCGGATAGGCGTCGCGGCAGGCCTGCGCCAGATCGCGCCCGGCGCCGACTGCAAGCCGGGTGCACAGCGACTGCAGGATCACCGCCATGATGT
>NZ_BADD01000509.1 GCF_000333455.1 Rhodopseudomonas sp. B29 | reverse complement strand
GCCTTCGAGCAGCGCGTCCTGGATGTCGTCGTAGAACCGCGCCTCGACGATCAGCACCCGCGCGCCGGTCACGTCAGTCTGGTCTTCAAAGGGAGCGCGCCGCGCGTCTGCCATTTCGTGCCTTGCCTTATCGAAGCGTCATCGCCGGGCTCGACCCGGCGATCCATCATCTTCAAAGACGATGAACCGCGTTCTTGTTAAGAGGATGGATGCGCGGGTCAAGCCCGCGCATGACGGAGACCTATTTCGTCTCGCTCAGCCGTGCCGCATAGCGGGCCATCAGGTCGACCTCGAGATTGACCTCGCTGCCCTCCTGCCAGCCGCCCAGGATGGTGGCGGACAGCGTGTGCGGGATAATCAGCACCGAGAAACGGTTGCCCTCGACGGTGTTGACCGTCAGCGAGGTGCCGTCGAGCGTCACCGAGCCCTTGGGGGCGATGAAGCGGGCCAGCTCCGGCGTCGTCTGAAGCGTGAACCGCGCCATGTCGGGCAGCTCCTCGCGCGTCACCACCCGGGCGATGCCATCGACATGGCCGGTGACAATGTGGCCGCCGAGCTCGTCGCCGATCTTCAGCGCCCGCTCGAGATTGAGCCGCGTGCCGACCCTCCAAGACTTGGCCGTCGTCAGCGCCAGCGTCTCGGCGCCGGCATCGACCTCGTACCAGGTCTTGCCCCCCGCTTCGCCCTTGCCGACCACGGTCATGCAGATGCCGTTAGAGGCGATCGAGGCGCCGTCGGCGATGCCGCCGAGGTCATAGGAGCACAGGATGCGCAGGCGATGCAGCTGGCCCTGCGCGGTCGGCGTCAGCGCCGTGATCTCGCCGATGTCGGTGACGATGCCGGTGAACATGTCGGGTCTCTTTAGGCCGGTTCGAAGATGGTGAGATGATCGTCGCCGATCGGCTCGGTTTCGCGCACGCGCCAGGCGGGCGACGCGGTAATGGCGGACAGTGGTAGCGTCTCCAGCGGGTCGATGCCGTCTGCACCGATGCTGATCGGCCCGCGCAGCAGCCGGATCTCGTCGACGAGCCCGGCCGCCACCAGCGCGCCGGCGACGCGCGCGCCGCCTTCGACGAGGAGCCGCGTCACGCCCTTGTCGGCGAGCGCGCGCAGCACGGCGTGCAGCTCCAGTCCGGGCGTGGTGGCGCAGTCGGCGACGTGGATGATCTCGGCGCCGGCCGCGCCGAGCCGCATCGCCGCGGCGGCTTCGGCGATCTCGGACGCCATCAGCCACAGCGGCGTGGTTCGCGCCGAATGCACCAGTCGGCTGTCGCTCGGAATCCGCAAGCTGCGGTCGAGCACGACGCGGATCGGCGACTGCGCCGCCATGCCAGGCAGCCGGCAGGTCAGGTCCGGATCGTCGGCCAGCACAGTGCCGATGCCGACCAGGATGGCGTCGGCCTGCGCGCGCCACAGATGCACCCGCGCCCGCACTGCCTCGCCGGTGATCGCAATCGGCTTGCGGCCCGGCAGCGCGATCTTGTCGTCGGCCGACACCGCAAGCTTGAGCACGACGTGTGGCCGACCGTCGCGGACGCGGTGAATGTGTCCGGCGTGGTCGCGCGCGGCCTCCTCGGCGCAGGCGCCGACGCTCACCCCGATGCCGGCAGCGCGCAGCCTGGCATGACCCTGCCCGGCCACCAGTGGATTGGGATCCTCGATCGCCGACACTACGCGGGCAACGCCGGCCGCAATCACCGCGTCGGCGCAAGGCGGCGTGCGGCCATGATGCGAGCACGGCTCCAGCGTGACGTACAGCGTGGCGCCGCGCGCGGCGTCGCCGGCGCGGCGCAGCGCCTCGACCTCGGCATGCGGCCGGCCGCCGTCCTGGGTCCAGCCGCGGCCGACAATGACGCCCTCCTTGACCAGCACGGCGCCGACGGCGGGATTAGGCGCGGTGCGCCCGAGGCCGCGGCGGCCGAGCGTCAGCGCCAGTTGCATGAAGCGGCGGTCGACATTGGCCGAAGCTTTGGCGGCCTTGTCGGCGGCGAGCTTGGCGCCGTACTGCTCTTCCAGAATCCGGAAGATCATTTGCGGACCAGCGCCGGCCGCACCTCGTCCTCGTGCGACAGCTCGCCGAGCACGGCTTCGAAATCCTTGGCTTCGCGGAAATTGCGGTACACCGAGGCGAAGCGCACATAGGCGACGTCGTCGAGCTTGCGCAGGTGATCCATCACGATTTCGCCGATGGTCTCCGACGAAATGTCGGCCTCGCCGCCGCTCTCGAGCTCGCGCACGATCGCCGAAACCATCTGCTCGACCCGGTCCGGTTCGACCGGCCGCTTGCGCAGACTGATCTGCACCGAGCGCACCAGCTTGTCGCGATCGAACGGCACGCGGCGGCCGTTGCGCTTGATGACGGTCAGTTCGCGCAGCTGCACGCGCTCGAAGGTGGTGAAGCGGAAATTGCACGCGACGCAGACCCGCCGCCGCCGGATCACCGACGACTCCTCGGTCGGTCGGCTGTCCTTCACCTGGGTATCGAGGCTGTTGCAGTTCGGGCAGCGCATCGCTTGTCCCCTCACGTCATGCCCGGGCTTGACCCGGGCATCCATCCTTCTTCGCAAGATGATGGATTGCCGGGTCAAGCCCGGCAATGACGAGTCCTACTGATAAATCGGGAAGCGGTCGGTGAGCTCCTTCACCCGCTGCTTCACCGAAGCCTCCACGAGCGGGGCGCTGCCTTCCGGCGATTGCGCAATCGCATTCAGCACTTCGGCGATCAAGTTACCAACCTGCTGGAACTCGGCGACGCCGAAGCCGCGGGTCGTCGCCGCCGGGGTGCCGAGGCGCAGGCCCGAGGTGACGAACGGCTTCTCCGGGTCGAACGGGATACCGTTCTTGTTGCAGGTGATGGCGGCACGGACCAGCGCCTTCTCCGAGACGTTGCCCTTCAGCCCCTTCGGCCGCAGGTCGACCAGCATCAGGTGGTTGTCGGTGCCGCCCGAGACCAGATCGAAGCCGGCCGCGCGCAGCGTTTCGGCAAGCGCCTTGGCGTTTTCGACGACGTTCTTCGCGTAAACCTTGAAGTCGGGCTGCAGCGCTTCCTTGAACGCCACCGCCTTGGCGGCGATGACGTGCATCAGCGGGCCGCCCTGCAGCCCGGGGAAGATCGCCGAGTTCAGCTTCTTAGCCAGCGCCTCGTCGTTGGTGAGGATCAGGCCGCCGCGCGGCCCACGCAGCGACTTGTGGGTGGTGGTGGTGGTGACGTGCGCGTGCGGCACTGGCGAGGCATGGACGCCGCCCGCCACCAGGCCGGCGAAGTGCGCCATGTCGACCATGAAATACGCGCCGACGCTGTCGGCGATCTCGCGGAAGCGCTTGAAGTCCCAGGCCCGCGGATAGGCCGAGCCACCGGCGATGATCAGCTTCGGCTTGGCCTCCTCGGCCAGCTTGGCGACCGCATCCATGTCGATCATCTGGTCCTCGCGGCGCACCGTGTAGTGCACCGGCTTGAACCACTTGCCGCTCATGTTGACCGGGGCGCCGTGGGTGAGATGGCCGCCGGCGGCGAGATCGAGGCCCATGAAGGTGTCGCCGGGCTGCAACAGCGCCAAAAACACCGCCTGATTCATTTGGCTGCCGGAGTTCGGCTGGACGTTGGCGAAGCCGGCGCCGAACAGCTTCTTGGCGCGCTCGATCGCCAGGTTCTCGGCGACGTCGACGAATTCGCAGCCGCCGTAATAGCGGTTGCCCGGATAACCCTCGGCGTATTTGTTGGTCATCACCGAGCCCTGCGCTTCCAGCACCGCGCGGCTGACGATGTTTTCCGAGGCGATCAGCTCGACCTCATGACGCTGCCGACCGAGCTCGCCCCGGATGGCGGCGGCGATCTCGGGATCGGCCTGCTCGAGCGAGGCGGAGAAGAACGAGTCGGGCGCGGAGGCGGGCTTGGCTGATGTGCTCATGGGCAATGTCTCCACCGCCGCAGCCGGCGAACAGCCTGGCGACGAGCGGTCATCGGGTATTGGGCGGAAGCGCGGCTGCCGCATAGCACATCCGGCCGTTCCGGCCAAGGACGAGCCATGCGGATCAGCCCATCATTTAGGCCGGCTTCCGGGTGGTGGACCAGATATGGTGGCTGAGAGGCGGTTGCAGGAGGGGTGCCTTTGCCTGACTATTCTCAATTCGCGAGTTTGCGCAATATCACAACCGGCCGCGAGGAATTGGGCTAGCGTTGATTGACCCGTTCAGCATCACGCCCTTGTATGCCCTACAGCGTCTTCCTTTCGCACGGCTGGCACGACCGTTGGATCGCACGGCAAATGGCCGCGATCATCGTCGAACGCACTGGCGCGTCCGCCTTCATCGACATCTTCGACATCCACAGCGGCGATCGGATCGAGGAGCGGGTCCATACTGGCGTCACCGGCTGCACGGAACTGGTATCGCTGCTGACGCCGTGGTCGGTCGATCGCAATTGGGTATGGACCGAGATGGCGGCCGCTTGGACCTTGAAAAAGCGCTACGTCGGCGTGATGTTTGGTGTGAAGCTCGATCAGATCGAACGAGACCACGGCGGTCTGGCAATCCTGTCACCGACCAAGGTCATCACTTTGGACGAGTTCGACGACTATGTCGGCGAACTCGGAAGACGCGTGAAGGATGTCGATCATGTCTGACAACGGCAAGCGCGTGTTCATCTCCTACGCTCACGAGGACCGCGCCTTTGCGCGACAACTCGGTGCACTGATGGAGCAGCGCGGCGTCGCGGTGACGTCTAACGAAGCGAACGCGACCCGCGGTCGCCGGGTTGACGATGTTCTGCGCGAAGCCATCGAGCGCGCAACGGCCTTGGTGTTGCTGATCCCGCAGCAGACCGTCTCCGACCGCAACATCACCTGGTTCGAAGCCGGAGCCGCCAAGACACTCGGCAAACCGGTGCTCGCCGTCCTGCCCCCTGCCCGCACCCCTGGCTCAACCGAACTCCCGACCGACCTCGCCGGCCTCCTCGTCCTCGACGCCGACCGTCGCTCGCTCGATAGCATCGCCGACATGCTGGTTCAGGCGGTGCCGGGGGAGCAGATGGCGATGGCGACAAATTAGTGAACCTGCGCATATCATATTGCTGCCCCTCACGGCTCATCAGTTTTTGATGCGCTCTTTGAAAATCTGCTCAACTTCTGGCGTAAGCCTGCAATCTGAAAAAGAGGAGCCGCTGAACCATCGTCTATCGTGATGTGCTTCGGACGACATCTGGCTTCTTATCAGTCCGAATTGGGAGTGATCGGGGGCCCAAACGTACTTTACGGCGTTTCTCACCACTTGCTTGTTGCAGTTTGAGACAAGATCGCGCGGCGGCATTGCTTCGATTGATCGAAAGGTCTCCTGCGTGTTCGTGGCAACGAACAGAATTGTCGGGCTTATGGGCAACGCTATATGGCTCTCCGGGTAGCCAAGTCCATTAGTCATCACAACGGGCCGATCGGAAGTGAGGAGACGATAGCGTGAGTAAGATAAATCACAGACGAACCATTTCATATTACTTATGAAATTCAACAGGCTGGGATTGTTGATGAAGCGTTGTATCGTCAGAAGACTTTGTCGCTCGACGAAGGTCGCGTCATAGTCGGGGAGCGTTGGTGCTTTTGGATTGATGGTAGCCTGCTTTGCTTTCGCTTCCTCCCAATGTTTTGGCATCGCATCGCCGAAATTCTTCTTGGTATCTGCTACAGCGCTCGGAGAGCGAAGGAGGATGCCAAGGATGAAGCGGGACCATGCCACTCTCATCTGGATTGACCAATTAGCCATGTATTTTCTAAGTAGCCGTTTGTGAGCGTATGATGCGAAATCATCTAGCTGCTTAAAGAATTTCGTTTCAATTTGCTCAGCGACCTCGTCTGGTAGTCCTGGAAGGCGGTGCAATCCTCGAACGAACCCCGTCGCATCGGGGTAAGTTAGCTTGGGCTTTACAACGTCGCCAAAAGGGCGGCTGAACTCAATCAGTTGTCCTGTATGACGACGCGTCCACTGTCTGAGATAGAAGACAGGTATGTAATGATGCTTCGGAAGCTTCGACGCCTTTTGAGCCATGGTGAAATTGATCTCGCATCGCGAGCTGTAGAGGCTGCACCAAATGAATACGTGAGTTGAAAGGTCAGCTAGCCATCGAGCCTCCGTCCACGCCGATGGTGGATCGATGATGGTGGAGGGCTCCGCCTCTACATCGTCTCCTGCTTAGCCCCGCACTCCTTGCAAGTATAAGCCACGCGCGTGACGCCCTTCGGCGCCTTGACCTTGTTGGGGGCGCCGCATTTGCCGCAGGTGGTGTTGATGACGGTGTCGCCCTGCTTCACCGTCACGTTGCGGGTCGCCATCGCCTCGCGCATCAGCCGTTCGGCTTCTTCGCGCATCGCCTTCTTGTCCACGTCGTCGTCCTTCTGGCTCGGCGCGGCCGCCCGATCGGCGGCGCGCCGGATATTTGTGTGCTGGGGCGCCGGCGAAGCTGCCGCGCGGTCCCGCTACTGTGCCAGGGCGTTGTAGCGCAGCGGTGTGACCTCGGCGCGGTGAATCCGGCGGGGACGCGGGATTTCCGGTTGACAGTTCCCGAACTAGGAATATCGTCCGTTCAGTCCTGTCCGTGAGGGGCGCTTCTCGAGGGCGCTTGTGAAGCGGGACAGATCACACCGCTGGGCAACCGGCGGGGTCAATGTCCGGCGAAGCTGGCGCAGGCCAGCGAAGCCGGGTGGATGCGGTCCCCGCGGTCGTGCTTCGCAGGCGCGATCCCGGGCGGCTTCGGGGCGACCGGTCCCGGCCCACTAAGAGGCCGCGCCGTTCTCGGTAGGCCGCGCAAAGGCGAACGGCGGGAAACCGTCGGGATGGAGCCGGTGGCTCGGGCCGATGCGCGTACGGAACCGGTCCGAGGCCGAAAAATGCCGCGGTGGGCGCGCCGATACGGCGTTCCGCGCGATGGTCCGCAAGGCCATCGCAAACAAACTCCAGCTTTGCGCCGCCGGCGCGCCCCCGCCCCTCGCTGTGAAGCGACCGGCGCACCACTCGGGCTCGATCGAGCCGCGAGACGGAATTGGCGTGGCTGTTTGGCTGCGTTGTTCGGACGACGTACGAGACGTTGCGTATCCTCCCTCACAAACGTCATCGCGCGCGAAAGCGGGCGACCCAGTATGCCAGTGCGTTCGTTATCCAGCGCAGCGATTCAACAGCAGCTCTCTGGGATACTGGGCCACCCGCTTTCGCGGGTGGTGACGGAAGTGCTGGGAGTTGTCGCGGAGGACCAAACCCCTCGGCAGAACGAAGACATCATCGCAGCTAATAACATGGCGGACTAACAACTAACTCACCGCCTCACCCTTCCCCAACTCATCCAGCTCCGTCAGCCGCTGCATCAGTACCTTGAGCTGCTGCCGTGCGAAGGCCCAGATCTGCTCGTTGTCGGGGCCGAGCAGATAGCGGTGCAATCGGGCGATGGCCTGAGTGAGCTCGCGGCGCTCGATCGCCATGTAGTCGTCGACGAAATCGCGGCCGACCTTGCCTTGCAGCCCTGCGAGCCGGCCGGTGCGGACCAATGTCGGCGTGTCGGGGAAGTCGATGCCGAGGCCTGTGAAAGTATTCAGCTTGACGATGCGGGCGTCGCGTTGCTGCGCCAGCGCGGCCTGCTCATACGCGAAGCGCCGCATCGTGTCGTCGCCGCGGCCGGCGACGAGCCCCGCAAGCTGCATGTCGACCATGTCGAGCTGATGCAGTTCGCGCAGCACGTCGGGCCCGTTCGGCGGCCAGCCGACCAGGGTCTTCAGTCCGAGTTGTTCGATGAGGGAATGTTTGCGCGGCGTCTCGGCGTTGCCGAGGACGCCGGCCAGGATCACAAAAGCAGGAAGAACGGCGACGAGGGCCCCCAGCCAGCGCACCGCGCGGCGCCTTGCTTAGAGGCCGGTATAGCCGGCCTTGACCGGATCGTTGCTGCCGTCGAGCTGGCGCAAGTACACGAGGCCGCACACTGTCAGACGGTTGTCGTCGGTCTCGCCGGCCTCGAACAGCGTGCGGATATAGGTCTCGACCTTGCCGCGCACCGCGGCGGCGGATTCGTTGCTGGTAAGCAGTCCATAGGTCTGGATCACGCGGTCGATGGCACGTTGCATGCGAACTCCTTTTGTAAAGCTCAGGCTGCGAGCTGCTGAGACTCGAAAGCGGTGATCGCCCGGTTGGCGAGCCGGATCGGATGGGTCTCGCCGCGCTGGAAGAGATACACGATGGTCTCCAGCAGGCGGTCGTGAGTCGCGGACGTATCGGGAATGATACCGGAGCGGCGCAGATAGTTCGCGGCGATATCGTAGGCCTTGCCGATGATGTCGACGTTCATTCCTCAGCCCTCGTCCGAGACGTGTTCACCGCAGCGAAATGCCGAAAGCCGCCGTCGGTTGCCGAGTTAAGTCGCATTGCGGCAAAAGGTTCCCCTGTTCCCGGGAACGATTTTGCGTTGCGCAAAACAAAACGGCCCTCCTTGCGGAGGGCCGAGGCGAATGAGCCTGGAGAGCTCGGGAGAGACGCGTGCCTGCTTGCTGCAGCGGCGCGGCGGGGGCCGGCCGAGACGTCGGCGCGCTCCCGGTTCGTGTCAGAGCCGATACAGGATCTGATCGGTCCAGAACCGCTCGAGCCGGTGCAGCGACTTGTTCAGCGTGGCGAACTCCTCGCTGGAGATGCCGCCGACCTGCTCGACCGTCTTGACGTGCTTCTGATACAGCGCGTCGACGATGCGGCGGACTTCCTGGCCCTGCTCGGTCAGACGGATGCGCACCGAACGGCGGTCGACGCGCGAGCGCTGATGATCGAGGAAGCCGAGTTCGACCAGCTTCTTCAGATTGTAGGAGACGTTGGAGCCGAGATAGTAGCCGCGGGTGCGCAGCTCGCCGGCGGTCAGTTCCTTGTCGCCGATGTTGTAGAGCAAGAGCGCCTGCACCGAGTTGATATCGGCGCGGCCGCGGCGATCGAATTCGTCCTTGATGACGTCGAGCAGGCGGCGGTGCAGACGCTCCACCAGAGTGAGCGCTTCGAGGTAGAGCGGCTGAACCGGTGCCTGGTTGGCCTGCACATGCGCGGCGCTGTCCGCCGCGGTCGCGACTGCTTTGATCATGACACTTCCCCTGTGGTCTTTGCGACCGACTTATTGACGAAACTTGTGTCCCGTCTGATAGGTCCAACTTAAGGGGGCGGTTTGAACATCGGCTTAAATAAGACAATAAAGAGATCATGAATTGCGCACAGTGAATCTCATATTAAGCCTGCAAATCGCGGGCTTCTTGCAACCTTTCATTGACGGATCGGGGCTGCAAAAGGGGTTTTTCGCACCCCGCTGTCGCATTTGAAGACAGCTTCGTTCGAATTTGAAAGGTTCGCGTAACGGATGTCGCTCGGCGCTTTCATATCCCGTTAAGCGCGTCGCAACGGGATGTGAAAGATCGCCGAGAGCTTTCTTAAAGCATGTGCGGCGTCACGCGACGCCGCGGGTGCGGCCTTCCCAATAAGGTGCGCGCAGCACCTTGCGGTCGATCTTGCCGAGCCCGGTGACCGGGATCGCCTCGACGAAATCGATCGTCTTCGGCGACCACGGCGCGCCGCGCTTGTCCTTGACGTGCGCCTGCAGTTCCGCGGCGCCGACATTGGCGCCTTCCTTGAGCACGACGAAGGCTTTGACCGCCTCGCCCCATTTGCCGTCGGGAATGCCGATCACCGCAGCGGAGGCGACCGATGTATGCGCCATCAGCGCATCCTCGACTTCGCGTGGATAGATGTTGAAGCCGCCGGAAATGATCATGTCCTTGGTGCGGTCGACGATGTAGTAGTAGCCCTCTTGGTCCTTCACCGCGACATCGCCGGTGTGCAGCCAGCCGCCGCGGAACGCTTCGGCCGTCGCCTCCGGCCGCTTCCAGTAGCCGTCCATCACCAGCGTGCCGCGCACGCAGATCTCGCCCGGCTCGCCGACACCCACCTCGCGCATGTCGCTGTCGAACAGCTTGACGTCGACCAGCGGATTGGGCCGACCGCAACTGCCGAGCCGGCCGGGCTTGGTGTCGTCGTGATCGATCTTGCGCATCGAGGTGATGACCTGCGGCGCTTCGGTCTGTCCGTAGAGCTGCACGAAGATCTTGCCGAAGATCGCCATGCCCTCGCGCAGCCGGTCGGGCGACATCGGCGCGGCGCCGTACACGATCATGTCGAGCGACGACAGATCGTAGCGCGCCCTCACCTCCTTGGCGTCGATCAGCGCGTAGATCAGCGTCGGCACCAGGAACACCGCCGTGATCTTGTCCTCGGCGACGACGCGGCAATACGATTCTATTTCGAAGCCGGGCACCAGCCGCGTGAAGCCGCCGCGCATCATCACCGGATAAACGGTGACGCCGGCAGCGTGGCTGATCGGGGTGGCGGCGAGATAGCGGATATCCGACGGCCAGTCCCAATCTGCATAGAGCAGCGCCGCCATCGTCGTCAGCGCGCGATGCGGGATCATCACGCCCTTGGAGCGGCCGGTGGTGCCGCCGGTGTAGGCCAGCCAGGCGATGTCAGAGGTGACGCTCTCGTCGACCAGCGGCGCCGGTTCGACCGTGTCGAAGCCATCCAAAAGGTCGCGCGCGTCCTCGACGGGGCCGAACGACAACAGATGCTTCAGGCCCGGCACGCGGCCGCGGATGGCAAGGCCGCGCGCGGAGAACTTGCCGCTCTCGACGATCAGCGCGTCGATCTCGGCGTCCTCGATGATGAAGGCGTGGTCGTCTTCGGCGGCGAGCGGATGCAGCGGCGTGTAGCGCAGCCCCATCACCGTGGCGGCGCAGATCGCCGCCCACGACTCCGCGCGGTTGGAGGACAGGATCGAGACGGCGCTGCCTTTGGCAAGGCCGATGCTGCGGAACAGCGTCATGAATCGGCCGACCGCCTCGCCGAGTTCGCGATAGCTCCAGCGCACTCTGTCGTCTGCGATCGCCGGCCGGTCGGCGTGGCGCTGGATGGCGTTGACGATCAGGCTGCCGCCGGTGCCGCCGGAATGAAGCTGGTCCATGGTGAGTCCCCTACCCTTTAGGTTGATTTGTCGTCGCGCCGGCTCGATCGGCCGGCGTCGTCGGTTCGAACTTTGCTCCTATGGCGGGCGCTCGCGGGCGGCCATCCAGGCCAGCACGAGATACGCGGCGAGCAGCAGCGCATCGACGCTGACCACCAGCAGGCTGCCGCCATAGATCGACGGAAACATCAGCTCGATCACCGCCATCGACACAACCGTGGTCAGCCACACGACGGCGCCCCACGGCGTCGCCAGCCACAGGCCGACGGCGGCGACCAGCTCGATCACCGCGAAGTACACGGTGGCGGTCTGCCAAGCCATGGTCTGGACTTCGAAGGCGTCGTCCTCGCCGCCGACGAAGCCGGTGATCTGCGCCCAGTGATACAGCCCCTGCGCGATCGACAAGAGCGCCATGGCGCGCAGGAACAGCACCAGGCGGCGCGTCCAGTCGTTCTCGTGGTTGTCCGGCCGGTCCGGCGAGATCGCCGCGACCGAAATCGCCGGATCGCGCGCCGGCGTTTCTCGGGACGGGATGTCGGACATGAGTTTGTCTCGCGGCTGCAACACGGATTAGGGTTCTAGGCCCGGCCGGCGGGCGAAATCAATCGGCTGTGATCGGCACCGCCGCATTCAATTGCGCCAAATCAACGGTGCGATGACGGCGGGGTGCGAAAATGTTATCTGTATCCCACCACATCGCACAGCCCACAGGGAGAGTTGGCACCATGGCGATCAAGTTCGGCCGTCCGATCGAATTGCGCGACCCCTCGCCGCGGCCCGCCTCTCCGGCTCTCGACCTCACCGTCCGCCCCCGCCGCAACCGCAAGACCGAATGGGCCCGCCGCCTGGTCCGCGAGAACGTGCTGACGACCGACGACCTGATCTGGCCGATGTTCGTGATCGACGGCAGCAACCAGCGGGTGCAGGTCGCCTCGATGCCCGGCGTCGAACGGCTCAGCGTCGATCAGATCGTGCGCGACGCCGAGCGCGCCGCCAAGCTCGACATCCCGTGCATCGCGCTGTTCCCGTTCACCGAGCCGTCGCTGCGCGACGAGCACGGCAGCGAGGCCTGCAACGCGGAAAATTTGGTCTGCAAGACCGTCCGCGCCATCAAGAAAGAGTTTCCGCAGATCGGCGTGCTCTGCGACGTTGCGCTCGATCCCTACACCAGCCACGGCCATGACGGGCTGATCGAGGACGGCCGTATCCTCAACGACGAGACCGTCGCGGTGCTCGTGCAGCAATCGCTGGTGCAGGCGCAGGCCGGCTGCGACGTGATCGCGCCGTCCGACATGATGGACGGCCGCATCGGCGCGATCCGCGAGGCGCTCGACGCCGCCGGCTATCTCGACGTGCAGATCATGGCCTATGCGGCCAAGTACGCCTCTGCCTTTTACGGCCCGTTCCGCGACGCCATCGGCTCGGCCAAGGCGCTGACCGGCGACAAGCGCACCTATCAGATGGATCCGGCCAACACCGACGAGGCGATCCGCGAGGTCGAACTCGATCTCGCCGAAGGCGCCGACATGGTGATGGTCAAGCCGGGCATGCCGTATCTCGACATCGTTCGCCGCGTGAAGGAGACCTTCGGCGTGCCGACCTTCGCCTATCAGGTGTCGGGCGAGTACGCGATGATCGCCGCCGCGGCCAACAACGGCTGGCTCGACGGCGACCGCGCCATGATGGAAAGCCTGCTCGCGTTCAAGCGCGCCGGCGCCAACGGCGTGCTGACGTACTTCGCCCCGGCCGCCGCCGAGAAGCTCCGCCAGCAGGGCTGACAGGGGCGCGAATCACCACGCACCCCAGTCGCGGCGATCCGACGCGGCACTCCCGATTTCGGCATTGTAATGTGGCCGCAACCTTGCAACCGGTTGCGGCCATATCCATGTCGAACGCGGCATTCGATGATGGTGCCGGCGGGAGTCCGATCATGTCCGATACAGGTTCGAACTATGGTCCCAGCGGCAACGGCTGGCGCAACGAAGCCGACATCCGGCCGCATGCTTTCGATCCGTGGGCCAATCCTGAACTATTCCAGGGCGTGCTCACCAAGCGGGTCTTCGCTTTCCTGATCGACCTGATCGTGCTGTCGATCCCGGTCGTGCTGGCTATCGGTCATGCGAC
>NZ_BADD01000510.1 GCF_000333455.1 Rhodopseudomonas sp. B29 | reverse complement strand
CGCGACGTTGGCATTGGCCGACAGCCGCACCTTGCTGCCTTCGACCTCGGCGACGAGGCCGCCGTCGATGAAGTGGTGATGACCCTTGTGGCTGCCCTCGCCGCTGTCCTTCTTGGTCAACTTGATGCGGCTGCCTTCGACCTTGTCGACGGTGCCGACATGCACGCCGTCTGCGCCGATGACTTCCATGTGTTCTTTGATTCCGCTCACGCCGCTCATCGCTCTGGTCCTCTCGTCGGTTGGGACCGGTTAACGCGCCGGGTTCCAAGAGGTTCAATCGAGCCGAATAGGCTGTAGCCCGGATGGAGCGAAGCGAAATCCGGGGGCCACAAAACGGCGCTGTCCCGGATTACGCTTCGCTTCATCCGGGCTACCGATCCCAACAATCAAAAACCCCGCGGCTCGCGCCGCGGGGCTTTGTTTCGATCCAACCTCGCCTGCCGCTCAGTGCGCCAGGATGGCCAGCAGCAGCAGCGCCACGATGTTGGTGATCTTGATCATCGGGTTCACGGCGGGGCCCGCAGTGTCCTTGTAGGGGTCGCCGACGGTGTCGCCGGTCACTGCGGCCTTATGGGCGTCGGAGCCCTTGCCGCCGAAGTGGCCGTCCTCGATGTACTTCTTGGCGTTGTCCCAGGCGCCGCCGCCCGACGTCATCGAGATCGCCACGAACAGGCCGGTGACGATGACGCCGAGCAGCATCGCGCCGACCGCCGAGAACGCCGCCGACTTGCCGGCCGCGCCGCCGCCCGCGATGAAGTAGATCGCGAAGTAGACGACGATCGGCGACAGCACCGGCAAGAGCGACGGGATGATCATTTCCTTGATGGCCGCGCGGGTCAGAAGGTCGACCGCCTTGCCGTAGTCCGGCTTGTCGGTACCCTGCATGATGCCCGGCTTCTCGCGGAACTGACGACGCACTTCCTCGACGATCGCGCCGGCGGCGCGGCCGACGGCGGTCATGCCCATCGCGCCGAACAGATACGGCAGCAGGCCGCCGAACAACAGGCCGACCACCACATAGGGATTGGTCAGCGAGAAGTCCGGCTTGACGTCGATGAAGTACGGCGACTTCTGGGCGACGAAGTACTGCAGGTCTTCATTGTAGGCCGCGAACAGCACCAGCGCGCCGAGACCGGCGGAGCCGATCGCGTAGCCCTTGGTGACCGCCTTGGTGGTGTTGCCGACGGCGTCGAGCGCGTCGGTCGACTTGCGCACTTCCTTCGGCAGGCCGGCCATTTCGGCGATGCCGCCGGCGTTGTCGGTGACCGGGCCGAACGCGTCCAGCGCCACGATCATGCCGGCGAGCGACAGCATTGTGGTGGTGGCGATGGCGATGCCGAACAGGCCGGCGAGGCTGTAGGTCACCAGGATGCCGGCGATGATGACGAGCGCCGGCAAAGCGGTGGCTTCCATCGAGATGGCGAGGCCCTGGATGACGTTGGTGCCGTGACCGGTCACGGAGGCCTGGGCGATCGACTTCACCGGGCGATAGTCGGTGCCGGTGTAGTACTCGGTGATCCAGATGATCAGGCCGGTGACGGCGAGGCCGACGATGCCGCACAGGAACAGCGACATGCCGGAATAAGCCACCCCCGGCAGCTTGCCGAAGCCGATCAGGCCGAAGATCACCGCGCCGACGCCGACCAGCGACAGCACGCCGGTGGCGATCAGGCCCTTGTACAGGGCACCCATGATCGACTGCGAGGCGCCGAGCTTGACGAAGAAGGTGCCGATGATCGAGGTGATGATGCAGATGCCGCCGATGGCGAGCGGCAGCGTCATGATGCTCTGCAGCTCGGCCTTGCCGGCGGTGCCGAAGAAGATCGCCGCCAGTACCATGGTGGCGACCGCAGTCACCGCATAGGTCTCGAACAAATCGGCCGCCATGCCGGCGCAGTCACCGACGTTGTCGCCGACGTTGTCGGCGATCGTCGCCGGGTTGCGCGGATCGTCTTCCGGAATGCCGGCTTCGACCTTGCCGACGAGGTCGCCGCCGACGTCCGCCCCCTTGGTGAAGATGCCGCCGCCGAGACGAGCGAAGATCGAAATCAGCGAGGCACCGAAGCCGAGCGCGACCAGCGCGTCGACGACGGTGCGGCTGTTGGCGGCGAGACCCGCGAAGTGGATCAGGTAGATGAAGTACAAGGTGACGCCGAGCAGCGCGAGACCGGCGACCAGGAGGCCGGTGATCGCGCCGGCCTTGAAGGCGAGCTCGAGGCCGCCGGCCAGCGAGGTGGTCGCCGCCTGGGCGGTGCGGACGTTGGCGCGGACCGACACGTTCATGCCGATGAAGCCGGCCGCGCCGGACAGGATCGCGCCGATCGCGAAACCGATCGCCACCAGGATGCCGAGGAAGTACGCGAGCAGCGCGAAGATCACCACGCCGACGATGGCGATGGTCATGTACTGGCGCTTCAGATAGGCCTGCGCGCCTTCACGCACCGCGGCGGCAATCTCCTGCATCCGCGCGTTGCCCTGGTCGGCGGCGAGCACCGACGAGGTCGCCCAGATGGCGTATACGATCGAAAGCGCTCCGCAGAGCACGATCACCCATAAAGCTGTCATTCCTGATGCCTCGGTCCCGAGTTTCACCCCCGTGCCTGCGTCGCGGGAGCGATGCGGGCGCGCAACAAGATGGCGTGCCCTCTTCCCGGGGCAGCCTCAAATCGTGGCGGACCTTGCCAAAATCAGATGTGCTCCGCAATCGCTGCGAACGGAGGAGATCGGGGTTTCGCGCAGTCTTTCGGATGAGCTTCTAACAACTGATCGGCCGAACTACCGGCGGCCAAAGCACGGCTAGTGCTTAGAAATGGCTAAAGGAAAGGCTTGTTAGCGAGAGCGTGCGACCGCTCGCGTCGCGCCACTGCGGTGCAGCAGTTCCGGTTTGTGCGGTGCCGATGACAGTTACCCGCACACCACTCCGCTGCGCCGCAGCAAGGAACGAGTCGAGCCCTTGTTGTGCAACGCCGCAAAGAAGTTCGTAGTCGTCGCCTCCGCTGACGATGCGCTGCAAGTTCGTTGCGCCGGCACCCAGCATCGCTTGCGCCGCGGCAGACAACGGAACTGCGTTGGCATCCAGTGTCGCCGTCACGCCGGACGCCGCGCACATCTTGGCGAGATCGCCGGCGAGGCCGTCCGACACGTCCATCCCGGCACCGGCGTGATCGCGGAGTACCGATGCGAGTGCCTGCCGCGGCTGCGGCTCGCGGTAGCGGCCGACGAGGTAATCGCGATCCGCCGCGTTGGCCGCCCTCGCCCGCCCCTGCAACAGATCGAGTCCGAGCGCCGCATCGCCGATGGTGCCGCTGACGACGATCGCATCGCCGGGCTGTAGCGCGTCACGGCGAACCATGCGTCCGGGCGGCACCCGGCCCAGCGCGGTGACCGAGATCATCATCGGCCCAGGCGTCGACACGGTATCACCACCAAGCAGCGGACATTGGTAGTTGGCCGCATCCTCGCCGAGCGCTCGCGCGAACGGAGCGAGAAAACTCTCATCAGCAGCACGCAGCGCCAGCGTCAGCAGGAAGCCGACCGGCTCGGCGCCCTTAGCGGCGAGGTCCGAGAGGTTCACCCGCAACGCCTTGCGGGCAATCGCTTCGGGCGGATCGTCCGGCAGATAATGCACGCCCTCGACAATGGCGTCGGTCGTCAGAACGAGGTCATTACCGGAGGCAGCCAGCACCGCCGCATCGTCGACCAGTCCCCGTGCGCCCGGATCGGTCGCCAGCGGCTTGAAGTAACGGGCGATCAGATCGTCTTCACCGGAGGGCATGGTCATCGCGTCTCTTGGTCGCTGCATGAGCGCGCCAAATTGAAAGTGGCACTCACTGAAAGGCCAGAACACGATCCAACGCAAGCCGCTCTGTTAGCCGATCGCTTGCCGCGAACGTCACTCCGCTTGCAACAAGGTGGCGTCCTCGACCGGACCAATTGCCCGTCGGACGAACTCGACGATGGCGATGCCTTGTCTGTCGGCCATCTCCGATGCCGTGGTGCCGGTGCGTTCATCCTTCCAGACTGTCCACTCCGCCAGCAGTCCCGGCAGGGCCTCAATTCTGGCATCGCAGAATTTGGCATCGACATCGCAGTGAATCTCAGCAGCGACGGGACGGATCCCGTCTTTACGCCGATCTGCGGCCTGCTCCGCGGCAGGAGTAGCTTCCTCGCGAAGGGTGCCGTCCCGCAGACGGATCGACGACGGCAATCGGCCGAGAATGCCCTTGGTCTGACCGCTACAGACCGCCTTCGACCATTGTCGTGTCAGCAGCGAGCAAATGTCGGGTGTGGAACTCTGCTCGACAATGTTGCGATATCGAACGATCGAAACGTCCAACCTCCGCACCAGCTTAGGCTTGGCAGGGTCTCCCGCGTCTTGAAGGTGTTCTTTGGAAGATTTCAGCCGATGCGGCTCGAGGCATTCGACGCAGTGAAACGAACTCAGCGCCACCACCGGCATGATCAGATGCTGCCCGCGGATCATGAAGTGAGCGTCCGACGCAAGAAAACTCACATCTGGCGGCGTTGGCGCTTCCGGCGGGGCGAGAGCGAAGTAGAGCGACGTAACCGCTCCAATCGCAAAGACCGACACAAGGCCGAAAATCAGAAGCGGTACACAGCCTAGGACAGCTATCATGACCCAAATTCCGCAGGCACTCGAGCCTTGAACTCCAAGGTGTTGGGAATTTGTCTGCCGACCGGTTTGGATCGGCCGCGTCCATAGCGCCCGCGCCGCGCAATGGTCAATTGATCCCAATCATTGCCACAACAACTGATTGCGGCGGATGCTTCGAACTTGATCACTTGGGGAGGGGATCATGGCCAAGTTGCGTGTGAATCTCGTGAGTGCGAGTTCGATCAATCCGGCCGACATCGCCAAAGTGTTCGACGTCCTCAAGACGATGGACGTCGACGTCGCCGAACTCTCGGTGAGGTCGGCATCGCGCGACGTGTCCAACCCGGGAGGCAGCTGCCCGCATCAGTGTCATCCATTCTCGCAGGGCCACTGCACTTCGGTGACCTGTCCGCATCACTCCAGCGCCTGCGGCGGCGAAGCCTGCGCGCCCAACACCTGCCGGGGCCACGGCTGCGACAGCGTCTCGTGCATGCCGGTCGACTGCGACGACTATCACAACTGGAACCACAAGTCCGCGGTCGTGACCAATCTCGGCGAGGCCCTCGCCAAGCTGCCGCGGGAGGCCTGGTCGCAGATTCGGCTTTCGATCGACGGCGACGTCCCCGGCGACTAGGCCGCCGCGGAGGCGACGATGAAAGTCTCGGCGTACAATCACGTGGCGACGTCGTTCGTCGCGGGGCGCTATCTGGCGTTCAACGCACTCAGCGGCACGCTGCTGAGGCTCGACGACGCTGAACTCGCCGACTACGACGCGCTTCTGGCGTCGATCGGCGCCGACGGGCGGCCGCCGCCGGTGCTGAGCGATGTCCAGCGGGCGATGATCGACGCGGGCTTCGCGATCGACGACGCGTGCGACGAACCGGCCGAGCTGCGCCGGCGCTACGATCAGCGAGACACGCAGCCGCGCGGGCTCGGCCTGACGATCGCGCCGACGCTGACCTGCAATCTGGCCTGCAGCTATTGCTTCCAGACGCATTCGTCGCGGCGGATGTCGGCGGACGACGCCGACGACGTGTACAAATTCGCGCAGGCCCGGCTGGTGCCGGACAGCTCGCTCGACGTCACCTGGTTCGGCGGCGAGCCGCTCGCCGCGTTGGACGTCATCGAGGCGCTGGCGCCGCGGCTGCAGGCGCTGGCGCGCGACCGCAACTGCGCGTTCAAGCATTCGATGATCACCAACGGCGTCCTGCTCACCGCCGAGCGCGCCGCGTTCCTGGCGTCGGTCGAGCAATTCGAGCACGCCCAGATCACGCTGGACGGGCCGCGCGACACTCACGACCGCCGCCGCCCGACGCTCTCCGGCCACGGCACCTACGATCGCATCGTCGCCAACCTCGTCGAGGCGGTCCGCCATATCTCCGTGGTGGTTCGCATCAATGTCGACCGCAGCAACGCCGGGCAGCTCGAGCCGCTGCTGGACGCCCTCCTCGAAGCGCTGCCGCGCGACCGCATCAACCTCTATCTCGGCCATGTCTGGAACTACACGGCGGAGGTCGGCTGCACCGACCTGCTCAGTCACCGTGAATTCGCCGCGGTCGATGCCCAGTTCAAGTTCGTGAAGCTGCGCAAGGGACTGGGCTCCGGCGCGGTGCTGCCCCGGCCGCGCCGCGGATCGATCTGTTCGGCCGACAGCGCCGACAGTTTCGTGCTCGGTCCGGGCGGCGCCGCGTTCGAGTGCTGGAACGAGGTGCACGGCGACCCGCAGTCCGCATGCGGCTGGTACGGTGCGCACACGGCGCCGCGGCCGGCCGCGGCGCCGAGGTTCAAGACGCGGACCGCGTTGTCCGCTGCGGCTTGTGCGAGTTGCGGCGTCGCGCCGCTGTGCCTGGGCGGCTGCCCGTGGGAGGCCGCGAAGCCGGTCGGCGCGACACCGGGCCATTGCATTCCGGCGCGCTACAATCTCGCCGACGAATTGCGGCTCTACGATCTCGAGCAGACGCTCGCGCGCGCCGGGCCGGACGCTAACGGGTGAACTCGTCGCCGCGGAACTGCCGCGCGATCTGATCCAGCACGGCGTTGACCATGCCGGTCTCCTCCGGCTCGACGAAGGCGTGGGCGACGTCGACATATTCGGAGACGACGACGCGCGCCGGGATGTCCTTGCGGTGTTCGAGCTCGTAGGCGCCGGCGCGCATGATGGCGCGCAGGATCGCGGTGATCCGCGCCAGCGGCCAGCCTTTGGTCAGCGCGTCGTCGATCAAGGGGTCGAGCGTCTTCTGGTCGCGTACCACGCCCGACACCACGTCGCGGAAGAAGGCGGCCTCGGCCGGCAGATACTGCTCGCCCTCGACCTCGTTGCCGATCCAGAAGCTCTCGAATTCGGCGAAGGTGTCGTTGATGCCGGTGCCGCCGACGTCCATCTGATACAGCGCCTTGCACGGCGGCGAGCCGCGCCCGCGCGCGGCGGTTG
>NZ_BADD01000511.1 GCF_000333455.1 Rhodopseudomonas sp. B29 | reverse complement strand
CAGCGCACCGCGCGGCAGCTTGAGCCGGCTGCGGCCGAGGGCGATCGAGCCGGAGGAGACGATCATCACGTCGCGGCCGCCGCGATGCAGTTCGGCGATATCGGCGGCGAGCGCGGCGAGCCAGCCCGCCCGGACCTCGCCGGCGTCCGAATCGATCAGCAGCGAGGAGCCGACCTTGACGACGATGCGGCGGAAATCGTGGAGCTTGGGGGAGGACATGGCAGACGCTTGATGGGGTGACGCGGCGGGCCGCAGATGCGGCTCGTTGTGCAGCAGCCGCGGGAGAGGCGCAAGCGAGCCGGCGGAGGGATAGATGGCTCGACCAGGCGTTTGCTCTGTCCGGTGGCGGCCATTCCCATAGCTTGCGGCTTTCGGATAGTCTCTGGCCCCAATAAGCCAGAGTGAGGGGAGGACTTGGGATGGATCGACGCGGCTTCTTGGGTGGATGTCTGGTGCTGCCGGTTGCGCTCGCGGCCGGGCGGGCACGGGCCGAATCCGGGCCGCTGATCAAGATCATCTTCCCGTTCGCGGCCGGCGGCGGCGGCGACACGCTGTGCCGGGCGATCGCGCAGGAGATCGCCCCCACCCTCGATCGCACCGTGATCGTCGAAAACCGCACCGGCGCCGATGGCCTGCTCGGCATCCGTGCCGTCAAGGGCGCCAGCCCTGACGGCAGCACCGTTCTGGTGACGACCGGGCCGACCATGTACCTGCTGCCGATGGTGGAGACGACGCCGAGCTTCGATACGGCGAAGGACTTCGTCCCGGTGTCGCTGCTGGCGCGGTTCGAATTCGCCGTTGTGGTCGGCAAGGGCATCGACGCAAAGGATTGGTCGAGCTTCGTGGCCGAGATCAAGGCCAATCCCGACAAGGCGGTGTTCGGCGTTCCGAGCAACGGCACCATCCCGCATTTCACCGGCTCGAAGCTCGAGAAGGTGCTGGGCATCAAGATGACCCGCGTGGCCTATCGGGGCAGCGCGCCGATCATCACCGATCTGATCGGCGGCCACATTCCGTTCGGCATCGTGACGCTGTCGGACGCGATCCCGCAGCATCAGGCCGGCGGCGTCCGCATCCTGGCGGTGTCGAGCGCCGAGCGTTCGCCGTTCCTGCCCGATGTGCCGACGCTCAAGCAATGCGGCATCGATCTCGTCGCCGACGGCTGGTACGGCATGTGGCTGCCGGCAGGAGCTTCGCCCGACTTCGCCCGCCAGCTCAGCGACGCCGTCGCCAAGGCGATGGCCAAGCCGGACGTCAAGGAGCGGCTGATGAAGATCGGCCTGATCCCGGTCGGCTCGACGCCTGAAGGGCTGACCAAGGAGCTCGCCGACGACGTCGCGCTGTGGGGGTCGATCGTGAAAGAGACGGGCTACAAGATCACGAACTGATCGTAC
>NZ_BADD01000512.1 GCF_000333455.1 Rhodopseudomonas sp. B29 | reverse complement strand
TTCCCGGCCGCCTGATCATTCTCGCGTCCGGTTACGTCTCGATTACTTTTGGCCTCAAGGCCCCGAACCATGCGGTCGTCACCGCGTGCTCGACCGGCGCTCATGCGATCGGCGACGCGTCGCGTCTGATCGCGCTCGGCGACGCCGACGTGATGGTTGCGGGGCGGCACCGAGTCGCCGATCAGCCGTCTGGCGATGGCTGGTTTCGCCGCAGCGCGTGCGCTGTCGACCGGCTTCAACGAATCTCCCGAGAAGGCGTCGCGTCCTTACGACAAGGATCGCGACGGCTTCGTGATGGGCGAGGGCGCCGGCGTCGTCGTGCTCGAAGAGTACGAACACGCCAAGGCGCGCGGCGCGCGAATCTACGCCGAGGTCGTCGGCTACGGCCTGTCGGGCGACGCCCACCACATCACGGCGCCGAGTTCGGACGGCGACGGTGCGTTCCGCTGCATGAGCGCCGCGATCAAGCGCGCCGGCATCGCGGTGTCGGACATCGACTACATCAACGCCCACGGCACTTCGACTCCGCTCGGCGACGAGATCGAGCTCGGTGCCGCGCAGCGTTTGCTCGGCAATGCCGCATCGCGCGTGTCGATGTCCTCGACCAAATCGTCGGTCGGCCATCTGCTCGGTGCTGCCGGTGCGGTCGAGGCGATCTTCAGCGTGTTGGCGATCCGCGACAATGTCGCACCGCCGACGATCAATCTCGACAATCCGTCGGTCGAGACTGCGGTCGATCTCGTGCCATGGAAGCCACGGCAACGTGAAATCAACGTCGCGCTGTCGAACTCTTTCGGCTTTGGCGGGACTAATGCGTCGTTGATCCTGCAGCGCGTGGTGAACTGAGGCGCGTCACGGTTCACCGTTTCGCCTCATTCGCTGCCCATCGCTCGCACCTGTCAACCGCTTGCACCTTGCTTATCACGCTTACGATCTTCGGTTGTTCGATGTTCGGGAGTATGATCGGCTGCGCCGGGCTGGTCCGAGACACGCCGCTCCGGACTCCGACGTGGCAATAACGCTCCGACCGCGGGTTGTGCTTCACCGCGCCAGCCTGGTCGAGCCGAGAGGAATTAGGTTGCACGATGAGTGAAAGGCCGCCGATTTCGCCGCGAAGCCCACGTGCCGCGCTCGAACCGGAACAACTGCCGCCGCCGCCCAAGCGGTCGGATCACGCCCGCAACCCGCTCGTCATCGTCGGCAACGCCATCATCACCATCATCCTCGTGCTGATGATCGGCGCCGGCGGCATCTACGTCTATGGCAAGCAGAAGCTCGAAGCGCCGGGACCGCTGCAGGAAGACAAGGTCGTCGTCATTCCGCAGCGCGCCGGGCTCGGCGACATCGCCGATGTGCTGCAACGTGAAGGCGTGATCGACAACAACCGTTGGACCTTCATCGGCAGCGTGCTCGCGCTCAAGGCGCGCACCGAACTCAAGCCGGGCGAGTACTCGTTCACCAGGAACGCCAGCCTGCGCGATGTGATCGGCACCATCGTCGAAG
>NZ_BADD01000513.1 GCF_000333455.1 Rhodopseudomonas sp. B29 | reverse complement strand
GCCGCGCACGCGCGTCCCGTAGTCGGATTGGCGCGGCTGATGGTTCACATCTCACCTATGCGAAAGCGCTCAGCGAAAGCATCACAGCTGCATGACTCGCGGGAGTGTGACGCCTAAAGCCGCTTTCGAGGCGGTTCGGCAGACGCAATGACGCCGCTACAGCCCTGCCAAAACGCCCATTTGAGGGCCAAGCTTCTTGCGATGCAGCGTGGCGGCGCCTAGTGTGGCGGCCATCCCGTCAAATATGGAAGAGTCGCGCCCGATGCCGGCTCATGACGGCTGCAAGGAGAAGACGATGCCGTTCCTCGCTACCGCCCTCGATCGTGTGAAGCCGTCCGCGACCATCGCGGTCACGGATAAAGCACGCGAGCTGAAAGCGGCGGGCCGCAACGTCATCGGTCTCGGCTCCGGCGAGCCGGATTTCGACACGCCCGCCAACATCAAGCTGGCGGCGATTCACGCGGTCGAAGCCGGCAAGACCAAGTACACGGCGGTCGACGGCATTCCTGAGTTGAAGGAGGCGATCATCGCCAAGTTTCAGCGCGAGAACGGCCTGACCTACAAGCCGAACCAGATCATCGTCGGCACCGGTGGCAAGCAGGTGCTGTACAACGCGCTGATGGCGACCATTAATCCGGGCGACGAGGTGATCATCCCGGCGCCCTATTGGGTCAGCTATCCGGAGATGGTGGCGCTCGCCGGCGGCGAGAGCGTGCCGGTGGTCTGCACGGCCGAGCACGGCTTCAAGCTGCAGCCTGCGGCGCTCGAAGCCGCCATCACGCCGAAGACCAAGTGGATCATCCTCAACTCGCCGTCGAACCCGACTGGCGCCGCCTACAGCCGCGCCGAGCTGAAGGCGCTGACCGACGTGCTGGTCAAGCATCCGCATGTCTGGGTGATGACCGACGACATGTACGAGCACCTAGTCTACGACGACTTCAAGTTCACCACCCCGGCGCAGATCGAGCCGTCGCTGATCGATCGCACCCTCACGGTGAACGGCGTCTCGAAAGCCTATTGCATGACCGGCTGGCGCATCGGCTATGCGGGCGGTCCGTCGCCGCTCATCAAGGCGATGGCGACCATCCAGTCGCAGTCGACCTCGAACCCTTGCTCGATCGCCCAATGGGCGGCCGTCGAGGCGCTCAATGGTCCGCAGGACTTCATCCCGGCCAACAACAAGGTGTTCAAGGAGCGCCGCGACCTCGTGGTGGCGATGCTCAACCAGGCCACCGGCATCGACTGCCCGCGGCCGGAAGGCGCGTTCTACGTCTATCCGTCCTGCGCCGGGACCATCGGCAAAACCACGCCGGGCGGCAAGAAGCTCGAGACCGACCAGGACTTCGTGACCGAGCTCCTGGAAGCGGAGGGCGTCGCGGTGGTGCAGGGCTCGGCCTTCGGCCTTGGCCCGGCGTTCCGCATCTCCTACGCGACCAAGACCTCGGATCTGGAAGAAGCCTGCAAGCGCATCCAGCGCTTCTGCGGCAATCTGCGGTAGTGATTTATTAACAATCCGCAAGGTTACCCATTGAATTGTTCCTAAATTGAGGAAGCGCCTTGTTTTGAACAAGACGCTTCCTTTTTTGTGCCTCCGCACGTCATCCCTGCAAATGCGGAGTTTGTTTCAATGTCCATCACAAGTCGGTTCGGTATCGCTGCGGTTGCTCTGATCGCTTCGCTGGCGAGCGCCAGCGCCCAGGAGCGGCTGCAGGTCGGCACGCTCGAATGCCACGGCGGCCCGAACGTCGGCTACGTTGTCGGCTCGACCACCCAGCTCGAATGCTTGTTCCAGAGCGCCGGTCGCAAGCCGGAGCCGTACGTCGCCACCGTTCAGCGCATCGGCGTCGATCTCGGCTTTACGCAGAACACCGGCCTCGCCTGGGCCGTCTACGCGCCGACCCGTCGTATCGGCCGCGGTGACCTTGCCGGCAGCTTCGGCGGCGTCGGTGCCAACGCCTCGTTCGGCGTCGGCGTTGGTGGCAACCTGCTGATCGGCGGTTCGAACAACGCCTACGCGCTGCAGCCGCTCAGCCTGCAGGGCCAGACCGGCCTCAACGTCACCGCCGGCATTGCCGACGTGCAGCTCCGCCCGGCCGACGTCGTTCGTCCGCGTCACGGCAAGTATCGTCGTCATCACCATCATCGTCACCACCGCTAAGCGCTGGTCGCGATTCACGCGCTTTGAAAGGCCCGCTCGCGCGGGCCTTTCGTCGTTTCAGGGCGTGGGTTCCCGTGAGCCGCCAGTCGGGGCGTCATTGAACATTCGTCGGTGCTGTGCCTAGATGGTTCCATCGTCAATGGAGACTCGTCATGCGCCTCTCGCTTCTGCTCGCCGCCGCCGCCGCCTCGCTGATCACCAGCGCCGCCGAAGCCCAGCAGTCGCGGGTGCAGGTCGGCGTGCTCGAATGCCGCGGTGGGGCCAGCATGGGCTTCATCGTCGGCTCGGTGACCAATCTCGGCTGCGTGCTGCGCGCCAACGGGCGGCCCGACACCCCGTATGTCGCTACCATCCGTAAGGTCGGCCTCGATCTCGGCATCACGCCCGAGACCGCGCTGGGCTGGGCGGTGTTCGCTCCGGTCGATCGCTTCGGCCCCGGCGACCTCGCCGGCGACTATGCCGGCGCGCAGGGCTCGGCATCTGTCGGCGTCGGCCTCGGCGCCAACGTGCTGGTCGGCGGCTCGGCCAATTCGATCGCGCTGCAGCCGCTGAGCCTGCAGGGCCAGACCGGCATCAACGTCGCGGTTGGCCTGCAGGCGCTGGAACTGCGTCCGGGGCGCTGAGGCATTCCCCATTTCGTGCGCTGCAGCGCCAAGCTGCTGCTACACATTCGACGAAATGTTGATCACTTCCAAGCGTGCGCTGCGATGCTACTTGCCGCAGCGCACGTTTGTATTTGTCCTTGATCTTGCTCAAGCCGATCACCGCAGCTGCGAAACTTTTCCAGCTTGCCAAGCCTGACGGCTGCTGAAAGCATCACCCGTTGCCGACCCAATCACGGGCCGAGCTCCAGAGAAAAGGAGACGGCGATGGGACATGATCCCCGTGGTCCCCGGTGCATCGCACTGGTGGGCCCATTCCAAAGCGGAAAAACCTCACTGCTCGAAGCGATCCTGGCGCGTACCGGCGCGATCCCCAAAGCGGGATCCGTTGACGCCGGCACCTCGCACGGCGACAGCAGCCTTGAGGCGCGGCATCACAAGATGGGGCTCAGCCTCACAGCCGTTACCACCCAGTTCATGGGTGAGACCTACACTTTCCTCGATTGTCCCGGCTCCGTCGAATTCGCGCACGACATGCGCGCGGCGCTGCCTGCCATCGATGCTGCTGTCGTCGTATGCGAAGCCGATGAGCGCAAGCTGCCTCAGCTGCAGCTGATCCTGCGCGAGCTCGAAGATCTCGGCATTCCCAGATTTCTATTCCTCAACAAGATCGACCGCGCCAACAAGCGCATTCGCGAAGTCCTCGAAAGCCTGCAGCCGGCGTCGCGCATTCCGCTGGTGCTGCGCCAGATTCCGATCTGGAACGGCGAACTGATCGCCGGCTATGTCGATCTCGCGCTGGAGCGCGCCTTCGTCTATCGCGAGCACAAGCCGTCCGAAGTGATCGAACTCGCCGGCGGCGATCTGGACCGTGAGAAGGAAGCCCGCTTCTCGATGCTGGAGAAGCTCGCCGATCACGACGACGCGCTGATGGAGCAACTGCTCGACGACATTCAGCCGCCGCGCGACTCGGTGTTCGACGATCTCGCGCGCGAACTGCGCGAAGGCTTGATCTGTCCGGTGCTGCTCGGCTCGGCGCTACGCGAGAACGGCGTGATGCGTCTTCTGAAGGCTCTGCGCCACGAAGCGCCCGATGTCACCGAGACGGCCGCGCGGCTCGGCGTCGCTTCCACCAAGGAAGCGGTCGGCTATGTGTTCAAGACGCAGCATCTGCAGCACGGCGGCAAGCTTTCACTGACGCGTGTGCTGGCCGGCACACTGGCCGATGGTGATACTGTGCACGCCTCGTCGGGCGAGAGCGCACGCGTGTCTGGCATCAGCGCGGTGAACGGCGGCCACGACAGCAAGCGCTCGTCGGCGACCGCCGGCGAAGTCGTTGCGCTCGGCAAGCTCGACGCGATCAAGACCGGTGACAGTATCGGTAACGGCAAGGCGGCGCCCGCTGCGCTTGCCGAAATCGCCGCGGTCCCGCCAGTGTTGGCAACGGCGCTCGCCGCCGCCGATCGCAAGGACGACGTCAAGCTCGGCCAGGCGCTGCAGCGGCTCGCGGAGGAAGATCCGTCACTCACCGTGGTGCACGATCCGCAGAGCCACGAGATGGTGATCTGGGGCCAGGGCGAGATGCATCTGCGCGTAGCGCTGGAGCGGCTGAAAGATCGCTATGGCGTCAGCGTCAAATCGCATGCGCCGGGGATCGGCTATCGCGAGACCATCCGTAAAGCCGTTACGCAGCGCGGGCGACACAAGAAGCAGTCCGGCGGCCACGGCCAGTTCGGCGACGTCGTGCTCGAGGTCAAGCCGCTGCCGCGGGGCGAGGGCTTCGCCTTCGCCGAGACGGTGGTCGGCGGCGCGGTGCCGCGCAACTACATCGGCGCGGTCGAAGAAGGCGTGGTCGATGCGCTGAAGGCCGGCCCGCTCGGCTTCCCGGTGGTCGATGTCCATGTGACGCTGACCGACGGCTCGTATCACACCGTCGACTCGTCCGACATGGCGTTCCGCACCGCGGCGCGGCTCGGCATCACCGAGGCGCTGCCGCAGTGCCAGCCGGTGCTGCTGGAGCCGATTCACACCGTCGAGATCGTCTGCCCGACCGACGCCACCGCCAAGGTCAACGCCATCCTGTCCGGACGGCGCGGCCAGATCCTCGGCTTCGACACCCGCGAGGGCTGGACAGGCTGGGACGTGGTGCGGGCGACGATGCCCGAGGCGGAGATCGGCGATCTGATCGTCGAACTGCGCTCGGCAACGGCGGGCGCGGGCGGCTTCACCCGCAGCTTCGACCACATGGCCGAAGTCTCCGGGCGCACGGCGGACCAGATCGTGGCGGCGCATCGCCAGGCCGCCGCATAGGCTGACCTCGCCGCAAGCTGCGGACCAAAACGGCTTCGATGATGCCTGAGACATCATTGAAGCCGTTTTGTATTTGCGGTAGCCGATAGCCATGACATTGAAATGCAAGGTGCAGCCGTGATCACCTCGGCCCAGATGCGCGCGGCGCGGGCGATGCTCGGCATCGACCAGCGGACGCTGGCCAAGCTCGCCGGGGTGTCGGTGCCGACCATCCAGCGCATGGAGGCGAGCGGCGGCAACGTCCGCGGCATCGTCGAGTCGTTGACGCGTGTGGTCGATGCGCTCAACCGCGCCGGCATCGAGCTGATCGCGGAGAACGCCCGCAGTGAAGACGGTGGCCGCGGCGTGCGCCTGAAACAGCCGGTGCCGCCGCCGGAGGCTGCGCCGTGAGCGAGCGTCCCGAGCCGGCGCGCCGTGCCGCCTGCCTGATCGGCTGGCCTGCCGCGCATTCGCGCTCGCCGCTGATCCATCATTACTGGCTGCGCCAGCTCGGCCTCGAAGGCGGCTACGCCATCGAGTCGGTGCCGCCGGAGGGCTTCGCCGAATTCGTGCTGCATCTTAAGACGCACGGCTATATCGGCGCCAACGTCACCATCCCGCACAAGGAGCGCGCGCTGCAGCTCACCGAGCCCGACGCGCGGGCCCGCGCCGTCGGCGCTGCCAACACGCTGTACTACGACGGCGACGTGCTGCGCTCGACCAACACCGATGTCGAAGGCTTCATCGACAATCTCGATGCCTCGGCGCCGGGCTGGGACAAGACCAGGCATGCGCTCGTGCTCGGCGCCGGCGGTTCGTCGCGTGCGGTGTTGTTCGGGTTGCTCGAGCGCGGCTTCACCCGCATCGCGCTCGCCAATCGTTCGATCGAGCGCGCGCAAAGCTTGCGCGATCTGTTCGGCGAGCGCGTCGTGCCGATCGCGTGGAGCGATGTCGCCGCAGCGCTGCCGGGCGCCGGCCTCGTGGTCAACACCACGTCACTCGGCATGAAGGGCCAGCCGCCGCTCGACATCGATCTGTCGCCGCTCGCTGCGGACGCGGTGGTCGCCGATCTCGTTTATGTGCCGCTGGAAACGGGATTGTTGAAAGCCGCCCGTGCACGAGGTCTGCGCACCGCCGATGGCCTCGGGATGTTGCTGCACCAGGCAGTGCGCGGCTTCGATTTGTGGTTCGGTGCGCGTCCGCACGTCACCGCGGAGTTGCGCGCGTTGATCGAAGACGATCTGCTCGCGCATACGTGAAGGCAATAAACGGCGCTTTGCAACGTATTGCTCCAGGGGCTTACTGGAGAAGTTGATATGTCGTCTCGTTCCGTTTCGTTGCTTGGTCCGCTCGCCGCGCTGGCCTTGATCGTCCCCCTTTCGTCCGCGCTGGCGCAGCAGCCGCCGACTCCCACCAAGGTTCGTGGCGAGATCGAGCGTGTCGACGGCGATCACCTCACGGTGAAGTCGCGCGGCGGTCAGGACGTGCAGGTGCAAATGCAGCCGGATGTGCGCGTCGCCGGCATCGCACCGATTTCGCTGAGTGAGGTGAAACCCGGCGCCTTCATCGGTGCCACCACCGTGCCCGGCCCCAACGGCGCCAGCGACGCCGTCGAAATCCACGTGTTTCCCGAAGCGATGCGCGGCACCGGCGAAGGCTCGCGCGCCTGGGACCTCGGACCGCACAGCACGATGACCAACGCCACCGTCGATCAGTCGGTCGCAAGCAACGATGGCCGCACCGTCACGGTGAAATACAAGGGCGGGCAGAAGGTCATCTCGGTGACGCC
>NZ_BADD01000514.1 GCF_000333455.1 Rhodopseudomonas sp. B29 | reverse complement strand
TTGCTCTCACTGGATGAGCTCGATCGCGTTGCCCGGTGTTTCATCGATCACGGCATCGACAAGATCCGGATCACCGGCGGCGAGCCGCTGGTCCGCAAGGAGATCATGCAGCTGTTTCACAAGCTGTCGAGCTATCTCACAGACGGGAGGCTGCGCGAACTCACGCTCACCACCAACGGCACGCAACTGGCTCGCCATGCGGAGGAGCTCTACGCCCTCGGCGTGCGGCGGATCAACGTATCGCTGGACTCGCTCGATCCCACCAAGTTTGCGGCGATCACGCGGGGCGGCGATCTAGCCCGGGTGCTGGCTGGGATCGAGGCGGCCCGCGCGGTGGGGCTTGCGGTCAAACTCAACACGGTCGCGTTGAAAGACACCACCGAGCGCGAAATCCATCGACTCATCGAATTCGCCCACGGGCGCGGCATGACGTTGACGCTGATCGAAACCATGCCGCTCGGCGAGATCGGCACCGATCGCACCGATCAGTATCTTTCTCTGGCGACGCTGCGGCACCAGATCGAGCGGCGCTGGTCGCTGGTCGATCTGTCGGAGCGCACCGGAGGGCCGGCGCGCTATGCCCGCGTGATCGAGACCGGCGGCAAGATCGGCTTCATCACGCCGCTGTCTCACAATTTCTGCGACGACTGCAATCGCGTTCGGGTGACGGCATCGGGCGTGCTCCACGCCTGTCTGGGCCAGGACAATGCCGTCGACTTGAAGCGGGCCCTGCGCAGTGACCGCAGCGATGGCGAACTGATGCGGGCGATTGCGGTCGCGATCGGCGACAAGCCGCGCGGCCATGACTTCCGGATCGCGCTGGGAGGACGCCCGTCTCTCGAGCGGCACATGTCCGCGACCGGCGGGTGAGCGCAGCGGAGATCGGGGCTGCCGCGACCGAGCTGTTACTTCCCGGCCGGGGTGACGCGTAGGATGCGGCCCTGGCTCGAGTCGGTGAGCAGCCACAGTGCGCCGTCGGGGCCCTGGCGGACGTCGCGGATGCGTTCGTGCAAGGTTTGCAGTAGACGTTCTTCGCCGGTGACCTTGTCGCCGTCGAGCGACAATCGCACCAGCATCTGTCCGGCCAGCGCACCCGTGAACAGGCTGCCGTCCCATTTGGGAAACAGTTTGCCGGTGTAGAACGCCATGCCGCTCGGCGCGATCGACGGCACCCAGTATTTGATCGGCTGCTCCATGCCGGGTTGCGACGTACTCTCGTGGATCTTCGCGCCGTTGTAGTCGATGCCGAAGCCGATCACCGGCCAGCCGTAGTTCTTGCCTTTGGCGATGATGTTGACTTCGTCTCCGCCGCGCGGGCCGTGTTCGATCTCCCAGAGGTCGCCGTTTGCCGGATTGATGGCGAGGCCCTGCTCGTTGCGGTGACCGTAGCTCCAGATTTCCGGCTTGGCATCGCTGCGGCCGACGAACGGGTTATCGGTCGGCACGCTGCCGTCGGGATTGAGACGGATGATCTTGCCGAGGTGATTGGCGAGGTTCTGGGCTTCGTCGCGATAGGTGAAGTGCTCACCGAGCGTGGCGAACAGCTTGCCATCGGGTGCCTGCGCGATCCGGCAGCCATAGTGATTGCCGCTCGACAGCGGCCCGTCCTGGCGGAAGATCACCTTGACCTGATCGAGCTTCGGCTTGTCGCCGTCGACCAAAGCAGCGCGGGCCAGCGCGGTGCGGCCGCCGCTGCCGTCGCGTTCGGCGAAGCAGAAGTAGATCGTCTTGTTGCCGGCGAAATCCTTATCGAGCGCGACGTCGAGGAGGCCGCCCTGGCCGCGCGCCCACACCTCCGGCACGCCCTGGAGCGGCGGCGACAGGGTGCCTTGCGCCGACACGATGCGCATCCGGCCCGGCCGCTCGGTCACCAGCATGCGGTCATCGGGCAGAAACGCCAGCGACCAGGGGTGATCGAGGTCGCGCGCAATGGTCTGCACCGTCAGCGGGCCGATCGAGGAGGTGAAGGGATCGGTCTCGCCGCGGCTGGTGGTGGCGATCAGGAAGGTCGCCATCACCACGATCGCCGCGGTCAGCGAGGCGGATACCCAGACGACAAGCGTCTTCATCGCGGAGCTTTCGGCGGCGGTTGCGGGATGTCAGTTCGCGGGTCCAACGCTCAGCAAAGTGAAAGGATCGACGACGTCGGTGTCGTCGGCCCGAGGGCCAGCCTGGTATCAGTGGGGGCGCCGAACAGGCTGAGCAGCAGCACCACGCCGAGCGAGGCAACCGCGATCAGTAGCGACGCGACCACGGCCTTGACCAGCCGCTGCGAGGTCGCGTGCGCGCGTGCACCGAAACCGGGCTGCCGTTCGACCGAGCGCAACATCTGCACCGCGTCCCCTGGGACCATGCTTGACCACCAACTCACTCGCCGAGGCGAATCACTTGGGTCAGGTAAATATTCCAGTCATCGCAGGCGGTATTGCGGCGAGAACCTCCGCAAAAATGGCAGAACGGGGGCCAAAACCGAGCGTTTGCAGGGTGTTAGGCCTCTGCAGCGAAGCTCGCATGGTCGACGGCCGGAGCATCGGGCGTCCAGTCCATGGTGACAAAGCCGGGGCTCTGTTCGACCCGGCGCAGCCAGGCGTTGACCGACGGGAACGTCGACAGGTCGAAGTCGCACTGCTCGGCGACGTGGGTGTAGCCGTAGAGTGCGATGTCGGCGATGGTGAGCTGGCCGGCGGCGAAGTAATCGTTGGTCTTGAGGTGATTTTCCATCACCTGCAGCGCCGCGTAGCCGCGCTCCAGCCAATCCTCCAGCGCGTGGGTCTGCAGGTCGCGGCCGCCCTTCACGAGGCACAGCCAGAAATACGCCGAGCCGATGTTCGGCTCGAGCGCGTGCTGCTCGAAGAACATCCATTGCAGCGCTTCGGCGCGGTCCATCCGCGTGTCCGGCGCCAGCGACGTGCCGACGGCCAGATACCACAGGATGGCGTTGGATTCGGCGAGGTAGCGGCCCTGCGCGACTTCCAGCAGCGGCACCTGGCCGCTCGGGTTCTTGGCAAGAAAGTCCGGCGTGCGGCTCTCGCCGCGCAGGATGTCGACTTCTATGGCGCGATACGGCGCGTCCAGGAAGGCGAGGGCAAGCCGCACCTTGTAGCTGTTACCGGAGCGCTGCATCGAATAGAGCTTGTACATCCGCCGTCCGTGGTCCGCTCACCTGCCGCCGCGGCATCTGTTGTGCCGATCGCGGCTAAACAATGATGCCCTGGGCCCGGCGTCGCAAGTCCCAAGCTCTGGAAAGGATCGAATTCGTCGCCGCAGCGCACGCCGGCACGCGAAATCGGCCGCGCAACGCGCGTCCCGTAGTCGGATTGGCGCGGCTGATGGTTCAGATCACACCTATGCGAAAGCGCTCAGCGAAAGCATCACAGCTGCATGACTCGCGGGAGTGTGACGCCTAAAGCCGCTTTCGAGGCGGTTCGGCAGACGCAATGACGCCGCTACAGCCCTGCCAAAACGCCCATTTGAGGGCCAAGCTTCTTGCGATGCAGCGTGGCGGCGCCTAGTGTGGCGGCCATCCCGTCAAATATGGAAGAGTCGCGCCCGATGCCGGCTCATGACGGCTGCAAGGAGAAGACGATGCCGTTCCTCGCTACCGCCCTCGATCGTGTGAAGCCGTCCGCGACCATCGCGGTCACGGATAAAGCACGCGAGCTGAAAGCGGCGGGCCGCAACGTCATCGGTCTCGGCTCCGGCGAGCCGGATTTCGACACGCCCGCCAACATCAAGCTGGCGGCGATTCACGCGATTGCGCTGCGCTACTTCAAGCAGTGCGATAGCGGCGCGTTTAGTGAAGAGGCACCTTCTGACGAATTCATGAAGGCTCTTTCCGACGATCTAAACA
>NZ_BADD01000515.1 GCF_000333455.1 Rhodopseudomonas sp. B29 | reverse complement strand
GCCGGATTTCTTGGTCTTCGGCTTCTCGGACTTGGTTGTCGAGGCGGACTTGCCTGGCGCCCACAGCACCGCGAGGTTCTTGTGCAGCACCGCGACAGATTGGGCTGTCTTGGGGAGCGGCAGGTCGCCGCGGATCACCGCCAGGTCGGTGTCGCCGGCGCGGAGCGCGGAGGCGCTCGCAGCGGCGCTTTCGGTCGGGATCAGTTTGAGGCGGACGGTTTTGTGCTCGCGGGCAAAGGCCTGCGAAATCGCCTGGATGACCTTGAAGTCATCGCCGGCCTGTGGCCCGACCGCGATCCGCAGCGTCACCGGCCGCATTGCGAAGTAGTAACCGGCGCTCACTACGCCGACCAAAGCCAGGATGGCGCCTACCGCCAGCAGGGTGACGCGTTGACGCGCGGTACGAACAGGCGATTGCAGCATGGTTTCGGCGGGAGCCGTCGTGTCGGTCGATCGGGAAAAAAGCCGCGTCCTGTCCATCCGATCGGATGCCTCCCGTCAAGTCGCTTCGCCCCGCCGCCGGATTGTTCGCCGCCGACTCGCCATGGCTAGCGGTCGGCTTTGGCTGCATTATGGCTCTGCAGGTAACGCGGAGGAGAATGACATGGTACAGCCGCTCTCGGACCAACAAAGGCGTGAAGCGCTGCAAACACTGCCCGGATGGAGCGAGCAGCCGGGCGGCAAGGCGATCAGCCGGCGCTTCGTGTTCGGGAACTTTCGCGAAGCCTTCGGCTTCATGACCCAGGTGGCGCTGGCGGCCGAGCAGTCGGATCATCATCCCGATTGGCGCAACGTCTACAAGACCGTCGAGGTCGAACTCACCACCCACGATGCCGGGGGCGTCACGGCCCGCGACATCGCGCTCGCCGCCGTGATGGACAAGGTGGCGCGGCAGTTCGGTCTCGCCTGAGGCGGCGCGGCTTGCAGGGCCGGCGCCGCGTTCCCAAATGAGGGTTCTGAGCGCGTTGGCGCAGGAGATGGCGTGCGATGACGACTGATCACAGCGTGGGTTTCGAGCCGGCGGACAGGCTGGCGCAGGATCCCGAAACCTTGCGCAACCGGTTCTGGCGCAAGCTGAAGCTGGTCGCGGCCCATCTGCCGTTCGTGGAGGACGTCCTCGCTGCCTATTACTGCGCATTCGATCGGCAGACGCCGCGCCACGTTCAGGTCGCGTTGCTCGGCGCCATCGCGTATTTCGTGCTGCCGTTCGATTTCGTGCCGGACTTCTTGCCGATCCTCGGCTTCACCGACGACGCGGCGATCCTCGCCACCGCGCTCCGCATGGTCGCCAGCAACATCACCCCGGCGCACCGCGAAGCTGCCCGCGCAGCAATTCAGCGGGGTTTGGAAGAGGCGTAGTTCCTAAGCGTCGCGCGTTCGGTTAGTCGGCCGCTATCGGTGCATCCATCGACGGCCCCGGCCTCGACGGAATCGTACTACCTGCAATCTCGGTATGTTGATCCGCTCAGGCGCGTAGGACGGTTTGATCTCGCGTAATGAAATTCATGCCGGCTTGGCGAGGATCACTTGGCGGCGGCCCCGGCCGCAAGGCCGCGGTCAGCCCGATCATCAATGATTGGGAGGTCAAAATGGGTGAATCCGACGATCCGAAAGAGCCGGAAAATCACGTCGCAGGCGAGACCGCGAAGCTCGACTATCCGCCGCCGAAGCCTCCGCCGCCACCCCCACCGAAAAAGCCGGCGCCGGATCCGAGCAAGCCCGGTAACGCCGGCGACACAGCGAAGCTCGACTGAGTGATTAGTAGGATAGGTTAGCGCGTAGCGCGTAACCCATCGACTCACATGGCAAACGCGTAGTGGTGGGTTACGGCGCAAGGGCGCCTAACCCACCACTACAAGTCAATCACGGATGCAGGATCACCTTGCCCATGGCCTGACGGCCGGCGAGGACTTTCAGCGCGTCGGCGGTCTGCGCCAGCGGGAAGGTGCGGTCGACATGCGAGGAGATGTTGCCCTCAGCGGTCCACTGCACCAGCTTTCCAGATGGCGCGGTCTGGCC
>NZ_BADD01000516.1 GCF_000333455.1 Rhodopseudomonas sp. B29 | reverse complement strand
ATCAATAGGGAATGCGGTGAGGGCCGTTCGCGGCCCAATTCCGCGGCTGCCCCCGCAACTGTGAGCGGCGAGCCTGTTGCCACACGCCACTGGGACTTCGTCCTGGGAAGGCGGCAGCAGGCACCGACCCGCGAGCCAGGAGACCTGCCGTCGTTCGTGGTCACACGCGAGCACATTGGGCGGGGTGTCCTGATGCGTGTCGAACTGCGGCCTCCCCGGCCGCGGTAAGGCCTGTTTCGCGGTGACGTGCCACGTTTGCCGCGAGTCTTGAAATGACCTCCGCCGTCTCCGTCTCTGGGCGCTCCTTGCGCCTGCTGTCTTCCGTTGCCTTCGTCTCCCTGATCACGCCCGTCGCCGGCCAAGCCCAGACGGCCCCGCGCAGCCTCGACCCTGTGGTGGTCGAAGGCCAGCGAGCCCGGCCGGCCACCTCGCGCGCCGCATCCTCCGCAGCTTCGTCGCGGCAGCGGCGCGCCGCCAGGTCGACCGCGCCTGCGCCCAAGCCTGCACCCAAGCCGACCGCTGTCGCAGCTACTGCGCCGGCCCCGACCTTCAATCTGAGCACCCCGGCCTCGAGTGCGTCGCGCCTCAATCTCACGCCGTTGCAGACGCCGGCGAGCGTCGAGATCATCACCGCCGAGACCATCGCCGAGCGCGGCCAGCACACCGTGAACGACGCGGTGACGCAGAACGCCACCGGCTTCACCGCCAGCCCGGCGCCGGGCAATGGCGGCCTCGCCTTCAACACCCGCGGCTTCACAGGCAACGGCACGGTGATGTCGCTGTACGACGGCACGCGGATGTATGTCGGCTCCGGCACCATGACTTATCCGTTCGACACCTGGACGGCGCAGCGCATCGAGGTGCTGCGTGGTCCGGCGTCGGTGATGTACGGTGAGGGCGCGATCGGCGGCGCCATCAATGTGATTTCAAAGAAG
Organism: Rhodopseudomonas sp. B29; assembly: GCF_000333455.1. Lineage (GTDB taxonomy): Bacteria > Pseudomonadota > Alphaproteobacteria > Rhizobiales > Xanthobacteraceae > Rhodopseudomonas. The sequence goes on along the minus strand of NZ_BADD01000516.1, from coordinate 3,556 downwards.
CCCTCATGGCTGCCGCACAACGAGGCCGAAATCTCGCTCGATACCAATCTGACGCGGCGCCTCGCCGTCGACAGCGGCGGGCCGATCAATCCGAATGTCAGCTATCGGCTCGCCGCGATCGGCAACATGTCGGATGGTTGGGTCGATCGCGACAAGACCTCGAACGTCGCGGTGTCGGGATCGGTCCGCGTCCAGGCCGCCGACAATCTCGCCTTCACGCTCAGCGAAGATTATGGCGACCGCAGCCCGTCGCGCTATTTCGGCACGCCGCTGGTGAACGGCCGGCTCGACGAATCGCTACGCTTCCAGAACTACAATGTCGGCGATGCCTCGATCCGCTATCGCGACAACTGGACCCAGCTCAAGACCGAATGGGACGTCGCCGAGGGCGTCTCGGTCAAGAACGTCACCTACTATCTCAGCACCCACCGGCACTGGAAGGACGTCGAGAGCTACGCGTTCAATCCGGCGACGGGGCAGATCAACCGAAGCTCCTATATCGAGATCTTCCACGACCAGGAGCAGATCGGTAACCGTTTCGACACCACGTTCCGCGGCCATATCTTCGGCCTCGACAACGAATTCGTCACGGGCTTCGACATCAACCGCATCGGCTTCACCCAAACCAACAACTCGCCCTATGCGGGCACGTCGTCGGTGACCCCGACCAATTTCGATCCGGGCAGCTTCCAGTGGTCAGCCCGACGCGGCCGAGCTTTCCACACTTTGACGACGCAGTATGGACTTTTCGCCGAGAACCGTTTCAGCTTCACCGATCAGCTTTCGGTGTGGGTGGCGTTCGCTCCGATCATCCGACGGTCGAGCGCACCGATTTCCTGACGCCCTCGAACAGTTTCGAGAAGACCTATTCGGCGCCGAGCTGGCGTGCCGGGCTGGTGTACACCCCGATCAAGGATCTGGCGTTCTACGGCCAGTATTCCACGGCGGTCGATCCGGTCACCAATCTGATCACCATGACGGGCGTCAATCGCGACTTCGCGCTGTCGACCGGCAAGCAGGTCGAATTCGGCGTCAAGCAGCAGCTCGCCGGCGGCCGCGCCGAATGGACACTGGCCGCGTATCAGATCGTCAAGAACAACCTGTTGGCGCGCGATCCGCAAAACCCTGCCAACACCAATCCGCTGCAGATCGGTCAGCAATCCTCGCGCGGCATCGAAGCCTCGGCCGGGCTGAAGGTCACCGAAACGATCCGGCTCGACGCCAATGTGGCGGTGCTGCGCGCCAAGTACGACGACTTCGTTCAGGTCGTCGGCGGCAAGGTGGTGAACTACGCCGGCAACGTGCCGGCCAACGTGCCGCAGGTCGTCAGCAACATCTGGGCGACCTGGGCGTTCGCGCCGGGCTGGTCGGCCAATGCGGGCGTGCAGCTGGTCGGTGATACCTGGGCCGACAATGCCAACACGCTGGTGCGACCTGCCTACAATGTCGTCAATGCCGGGCTGATGTGGAAACCGGATGCGCGGCAGACCTTCGCGCTGCGCGTCTACAATGTGTTCGACACCGTCTACACGACGTCCGGCAACACTACTCAGTGGCTGCTCGGCATGCCGCGGACCGCGGAACTGTCCTACAACGTGAAGTTCTGAGCGTGGGCGTCGCCAGGCGCCTGAAGCGGTGGCTGTATCTCGGCCACCGCTGGCTCGGCATCGTCGGTTGCCTGTTCTTCGCCATGTGGTTTCTGTCCGGCATGGTGATGATGTATGTCGGCTTTCCTTCGCTGGGGCCCGCGGAGCGCCGCGCGGCATTGCCCGATCTAGCCTTCGCCCGCGTCGTGGTGTCGCCCGATCAGGCGATGGCGGCTGCCGGCCTGACGCACTACCCGCGCGAGCTGCGGCTCAGCATGCTGGATGATGAGCCAGTGTACCGGCTCGTCGATTGGAAAGGGCCGCGACAGACGATCTCGGCCGTGACCGCCCGCGCCATCACCCATATCACCGCCGATCAGGCGTTTGCGGTGGCGCGGCATCATCCCGCGGCAGTGGAGCCGCGCCTACTCGGCAGCGTCGACCGCGATCAATGGAGCGTCACGGCGCGGTTCGATGCGGACCGGCCGCTGTATCTGATCGACCTCGGCGATGCGGCCGGCACCGAACTGTACGTCTCGTCGCGAAGCGGCGAGGTCGTGCTCGACACCACGAGGTCCGAGCGGCTGTGGAACTGGCTCGGCGCCATTCCGCATTGGATTTACCCGACCGTGCTGCGCCAGGATGCGCCGCTGTGGCGCCAAGTGGTGTTGTGGATTTCGGGCGTGCTGATGCTGGTCGCGGTGAGCGGTCTGTGGATCGGGGTGCTTCGCGCCCGATTGCGACGTCGCTACGCCTCGGGACGTGTGACGCCGTATCGCGGCTGGATGGCGTGGCATCACATTGCCGGGCTGATCGGCGGCGTCGCGGTGGTGACCTGGATGTTGTCGGGCTGGCTGTCGCTCGATCCGCTCGCTGTCTTTGGCCGCCGCAGCGCCATGCCCGACGCGCTGCAGCGCTATGCCGGTCACACCGAGCCCACCATTCGTGTCGTGCTGCCTGGCCGCGAACGGCCGGGCATTGTCGAAGTGCGCTTCGTCTGGGTCGGCGGTGCGGCCTTGATGATCCTCATCAGTCGCGACGGGACCCCGTGCGTCGTCGATCCGCTCAGCGGCGGCTCGCGCACATTATCGGCGGAACGGCTCGTCGAGGCGGCCGCGCGGCTATTGCCGAACCATAAGATCACGCTGCAGCAGAGGCTCGATCAGCCGGACGCCTACTGGTACTCGCATCATCAGCAGCGCGTGCTGCCGGTGCTCCGCCTCGGCTTCGACGACGCCGCACAGAGCTGGGTTCATCTCGATCCGGCGACCGGCGACATTCTCGGCTGGAGCGATCGCCGGACGCGGGCGCGGCGCTGGCTGTTCAACGCGCTGCACAGCTTCGACTTCCCGCTGCTGCTGACGCATCGCCCGGCCTGGGACGCGATCGTGATTGCGCTGTCGCTGATCGGGCTGATGATCTCCGTCAGCGGCGTGGTGATCGGCTGGCGGCGGTTGAGGCGGTGAGTGTTACACCGCCTGCGGGCGGCCCTGGCGGGGCTGCAACAGGGCCGGCCCGTCGTTGAGCAAGGCTTTGCGGTCGGCCACTGCATTGTGAAACTGCTCCAGCGCGACGCTGAAGGCGCTCAGCGCCGCGCCGTCGATGGCGCCGTCCTCGTAGCTGATCAGAGTCGCGCGCAGGATCTCGTCGGCCTCGGCCTGCATGGCGTCGAGCTCGTCGAAAGCGTCGCAGCGCCGGGCCGCGACCAGCATGTCGAGCAGGCGGCCGCGCGGCCAAGCCGCGGCGGCCCGCTCGTCCTTGCGCAGATAGCTCGCCACCCAGGCGCTGATCGAGCCGAGCGCCGACAGTCCCATCAGGGCGAACCAGATGAAATCGCTGTAGCGATCCATGAAGGTCTTCTGATCGCCGTCCACATAGGCGGCCGCGCCGGGTTGCACCGGGATCACCGCGTCCTTGTCGGTGTCGGGCGTCTCGATCTTGGAGGCCAGCGGCACTTCGGGCATCACGGC
>NZ_BADD01000517.1 GCF_000333455.1 Rhodopseudomonas sp. B29 | reverse complement strand
CATATTCCTGAGTCGATGCCTAGAAGCCGAAGTCCCGTAACTACCTTATTGCGAGCTGACTGAACCGTGAGATCTAGCGTTGCGACAGAATTTGTCATTAACTCTTTGGTACGGGCATCGCCTTCTCGAGCAAATTTTGCCAGTCGGTGAAGCTCTGCAATCGCTCGTGGAGTGTTTAGATCGTCGGAAAGAGCCTTCATGAATTCGTCAGAAGGTGCCTCTTCACTAAACGCGCCGCTATCGCACTGCTTGAAGTCCGTGTGCCGATGCCGATCATCGTCGCACGCGCCGCGCCGGACAGCCGCGGCAGCACGAGCAGCACCGGCACGAACGACAGTCCCAGCACCCACAGCACGTATTGCGACTTGCCAAAATCGGTGAGGATCTTCACCGGCCACAGCGACGGCGTGCCGCGCTTCGGCATCAGGTTGATTTCGTAGGCATCGACCACGAACATCAGCAGGACGATGACGCAGGCCAGCACAGCCGTCAGTAGCAGCGCATGCCTCGCCCAACGCCGCTTCGCCTCGGCCCGCCGCGAATGCGATGGTTCGCGAACGAGGCGCGCCAGCGCCTGAACGATCAGCGATCCCAGATCGGCAAAATAGCCCCGCGGCGCGGCCTCCAATTGGCGCGCCATGTTAATGCGTACCAGCCGAGCGGAAGATCGCGATCGAAACCGGCTTGCCTTGCGAAAAATTGTAGCCGTCGATCCGCGCCTGCAATTCGTAGCGCAGGCCGATCGCTTCGGCGCGCGACGCGAAAGCCCGCTCGCTGCGCGACTCGACGATGGCAAAGCGGCATTGGCCGCCGAGCAGGAAGTCGGCAGCCCCCGAGCCGTCGGTCAGCAGCGTGTCGGTGCCGGTCATGAATACGAGACTCGGCTCGTGATAACCGGCTGCGGCCGCCTTCGGGCCGACGCAGACGACCTTGCGCAGTTCGCGGGCGATTTCGACGCTCGGAAACACCGGCCGCAGCGTCGGCACCACGACCCCGAGCACCGCCATCTGCAAGAACAGCGACGCCAGCACCGCGTTCAACAGAGACGCCTCGGCGCGGTTGTCGTCGAACAGCCGCCAGGCGAACAGGCCGCAGATCAGCGAGAACGCCACGAACGGCCAGGCCAGGAAGGTCGGCTGCTTGGTCAGCATGATCGAGCCGATCACCGCGAGCGACAGCACGATGACCGGGATCGCGAACCACCACGCCGCACCCTTAGCCAGCCAGGAGCGCGACAGCACCCGGCCCTCCACAGCTCCCGCCGCCATGATGGCGATCGCCGGATAGAGCGGCAGCACGTAGTGCGGCAGCTTGGTGATCACCAGCTCGAATACGATCCAGCTCGGCACCAGCCAGGCCAGCAGGAACTGCGCGCCGGGCTCGCGCCGCGCCCGCCAGATCGCCGGCGTCGCCATCGCGGCGAGCGGCGCGCCGGGCCAGAAGGTCAGCCAGAACAGCACGAAGTACAGGCCGGGCGGCGCACCGTGCGACTCTTGCGACGACGCGATCTTGCTCAGCATGTCGCCGCCGACCGAATTGGCGAAGAAGCTGTCGCCGGCGCGCAGGAAGATCGCGACGAACCACGGCAACACCAGCAGCAGCATCCAGACGACGCCGACCGCCGGCCGCAGCCGCTTCAACCACGCCAACGAGCGATCGAGGATCGCCAACGGGATCAGCGTCAGCACCACGAACATCAGGATCAGCGGGCCCTTGATCAGAAAACCGGCAGCAAGCGCCGTCCAGAACACGGCCGGCTCGAGCCAGCCCGGCGCGGAATCATCGCCGCGTTGCCAGGTGAGATACGCGCGCGCCATGGCGCCCATTGCCGCCACGACCGTGAACAGCAGGAACGCATCCGTCTTGGCGAGCCGCGCCTCGACACCGAGCAGGATCGAACTACTCAGAATGAGTCCGGCCACCACGGCGCCGCGGCGTCCGACGAAAGCCAGCGCGGCCCAATAGGTCATCAGCACGGCGCCGATCGCGCCGGTCAGTGACGGCACGCGATACAGCCAGATGCGCACCTGAGCACGCGGCAGCCCGAGCTTGCCGGCAGTCTCCACCACGCTCGCCTGCAACCAGTAGATGCCGACCGGCTTCTTGTAGCGGACTTCGTCCTGATAGCGGATGTCGATCGGATCGCCGCTCTCGACCATCTGCTTGGTGGCCTGGGCGAAGCGCGCCTCGTCGCGGTCGATCGGCGGGATGTTGAAGAAGCCCGGCAGGAAGAACAGCAGCCCGACCACAAGCAGGAACGCCGCGGAGCGCAGGTGGCTGACGGTGACGAAATCGAGCACGGCCAGCAGCGCGCGGCCCGGGTCGAGAATCCTCTTGGGCTCGCGCGGGGCGCCGAAACGGGGGCTGGCAGCGGTCTTGATCATCGGTGTCGCATACGCTGAAACCGATCCGCCGATCAACTGCTTAGCCGAATTCTACTGGATTCGGACCACGACTGTGTCTGCAACGCCCAAAGCGTCCATGACCGTCACCCGGGCGAACCCGGGCCCCGGCGGCGCGACCAGCCGCTGGCGCCGGCCGTCGATCTCCCCGGCGACCACGCCATTGACCATCACGGTCATCGGCAGCACCCCGCCCGCGACTTTGACTGGCAGCGCGCCGGTCGAGGCCTGGCTGACGGCGTCGATCCGCGAGCCGTTCAGCGGAAACTGGATGCGCAGCGCCTGATCGCCGCTGGCGCGGACCAGTTCGCCCGCAGGACGGAAGCGGCGCAGCGGCAGCGGCAGCTTGGCATTACTGGCGATCAGCGTGCCGCGCGGCGGCTTCGGCAGCGGTGTGCGCAGCTGCCCAGTGCGGGCGAAGGCATCGAACAGGATCGGCGCCGCGGCGGAGCGGCCGATCAGGCCCGGGACAGGCGCACCGTCCGGCCGGCCGACCCAGACACCGATCGTCATCTTGCCGTCGAAGCCGACCGACCAAGCGTCGCGATAGCCATAGGAGGTGCCGGTCTTGAACGCGATCTGGTGCCGCATGGCGTTATCGGGCGGCGGCGTGTCGATCAGGACGTTGCCGACCTGCCACGCCGCGACCTTATCCATCAGGCGCAAACTCTCGCGGTTGTCACTGGAATCGCTGGCGATCTCCTTGAGTGGCAGCACGTTGCCGAGACGCGCCAGACCTCCATAGAGCTGCACCAGATCGATCAACCGGATACCGACGCCGCCGAGGCCCATGGCGAGGCCTGGCACTTCGCCGTTCGGCAGCACCAGCCCGGCCCCAGCCTGTTTCAGCCGCGACGCCAACCGGCTCGCGCCGACGCGGTCGAGCAGCTCGATTGCCGGCACGTTCAGCGACAGTTGCAGCGCTTTCCGCACCGGCACCGTGCCCTGAAACGTCATGTCGAAGTTCTCCGGCGCATAGACGCCGAACCGCGCCGGCCGGTCCTCGATCAGGCTGTCGGGATGAACGAAGCCGTCCTCGAACGCCATCCCGTAGATGAACGGCTTGAGCGTCGAGCCGGGCGAGCGCACCGCTCGGACCATGTCGACCTGCCCTGCCCGGCGGTCGTCGAAATAATCCGCCGAACCGACATGGGCCAGCACCTCGGCCGACTCGTTGTCGATGGCCAGGATGCCGATCGAGATGTCGCGCCCGAGCGACGCCGCGCGGTCACGCGCTAGCGCTTCCAGGGCGCGTTGGATCGTGCCGTCGAGCGTCAGTCGGATGGTTTGGGCACCGCTCGCGGTCGTCAGCGCCTGATCGGCCGAATGCGGCGCCAGTACCGGCATCGGCTTGCGCTGGCGCAGCACCGGCACCGCCTCGGCCTGCGCCGCATCGTCGGCGGCGACGACGCCGTCGGCGACCATCAGCGTCAGCACGTGGTCGCGCGCGACCCGCGCGTTATCGGGATGGCGGTCGAGCCGCCGCGTCTCCGGCGACTGCGGCAGCGCCACCAGCAGCGCGGACTCGGCAAGCGATAGCCGCTTCGGCTCCTTGCCGAAGTAAGCGATCGACGCGGCGCGGATGCCTTCGAGATTGCCGCCATAGGGCGCCAGCGTCAGATACAGATCGAGGATCTGCTGCTTGCTGAGTTCGTGTTCGAGCTCGATTGCCCGCACCATCTGGCGCAGCTTGGCCGAGACCGAGCGCTGCCGCCGCGGCTCGAGCAGCCGCGCCAGCTGCATGGTGATGGTCGAGCCGCCGGAGACGATGTGGCCGCGGGTGACGAGCTGCCACGCCGCCCGCCCGACTGCCAGCGGATCGACGCCATGATGCGAGTAGAACCGCTTGTCCTCGTAGGCCAGCAGCAGCTTCAAATAGCGCGGATCGACATCGCTTTGCGCATGAACCGGCAGCCGCCACCGTCCATCCGCCATCGCATAAGCGCGCAGCAGCTTGCCGTGGCGGTCGAGAACCGTGACCGACGCTTTCCGCGCCTCGTCGAGCGGCAATGGGCCGAGCGACCAGGCATAGGCGGCAAGGCCGCCGAGCGACGCGACGATGAGAACCACCATCGCGGCAAGCGCAATCCTCGCTGCCCGCCACCGCACTCTCCGCCCGTCATGGCCGGGCTTGTCCCGGCCATCCACGTCTTGACGCGGGGATAAACTGCTCGTGGATGCCCGGGACGAGCCCGGGCATGACGACGTGCTTGTGGTCGGTTCTCCGCTCACTTCGCCGCCTTGACTTCGATGGCGCCGGTGTTGGTGCGGCCGTAGCGCGAGGGGTTGTACATGTCCTCGACATAGGCCTGCGGCAGCACGTATTTGCCGGGCGACACGGCGCGGACCACATAGGCCACGGTGAACACCGACTTGTCGTCGGCCTTGCGGTCGATGGCGGCGGTGAAGCGGTCGTCGCGGAACTCGGTGTTGGCGGCTTCGACGCCGTCCTCGATCCAGTCCAGCGTGCCGCTGTCGCCCGACGACACCAGATGCGGATTGTCGATCTCGAGCCCGGCCGGCAGATAATCCGCCACCATGATGTGGCCGTACTCCGGCTTGGGCTCGGTGATCTTCAGCACCACGGCGTAGCGGTCGTTCTGCTTGGCCTTGGTGATGTCGGCCGGCTCGCCGGCGAGCGTGTAGTAATTACGCTCGATCTTGAAGCCGTTGGCTGCGGCCGGCTCCGGCGTGATCGGCGACCCGCTGACGCTGACCACCGCCTGCACCGGATTGTCGCCGGTGTTGACGATCTTGATCGGCTGGCTCTTGACCTCGTCGGCCTTGTAGCTGCGGAACAGCGCCGTCTTCACCGCGCCGCCGTTCAGGTCGAGGCTGATCGGGTCCTTGGCGAGCGCACGCGCCGCCAGCACCAGCCAGGCGTTTTCCTGGGTCGACGTATATGGCGTCAGGCCGCGTGAGGCTTCGACGCGCTGCACCGCCGTGGTCAGCGTCGCCCGCGGCGCGTTGCCCTCGCTGGCGAGCGACACCAGGGCCGCCGCGTCACGCAGCTCCGAACCGTAGTCGACACGGCCGAACTGCAGCACGGGCTTGGGCGCCAGGCTGTCGGCCGCCGCCGCGTAAACCCGCTCGGCCCGGGCGCGGTCGCCGACCAGCGCCAGGGCGGCGGCGATCTGCGACTTGGCAATCGGGGTGGCGATCTTATCGAGCTTGGTGTCGGCGAGGTAGCGCAGGTCGCCGACAGGCGCGACGCCGTTGCGGGCCAGCACATAGAGCCCGTAGGCCAGATCGCGGCCGCCGTCCTTCTCGGGCTCGTCGGCATTGACCACCGCGTTGCGGATGCGATCCAGCGCGGCGCGGAACGCCACATCGGGCACCACGAAGTTCTTCTCGCGGGCACGGGTCAGGAAGTCAGTGACGTAGGCGTCGAGCCAGGCGTCGTCGCCGCCCGCCGACCACAGCCCGAACGAGCCGTTCGAGCCCTGCCGCGCCAACAGCCGGTCGATCGCGCCCTTGATGCGCTCGTCGGCGGTCGTGTCCATCGCCAGGTGGGCGCTGGCCGACAGATCGTTGACGTAGAGCAGCGGCAGCGCGCGGCTGGTGATCTGCTCGGAGCAGCCGAACGGATAGCGGTCGAGCGCCTTGAGGATGGTGGCCGCGTCGAGCGCCGGCGACACGCCGACCGACAGCGATACGCCGCCGGTGCCCGGCACCAGGTCGACGAACATGTCGCTGGTCAGCGTCAGGCTCTCGTTCTTGGCCAGCGTGCGCACCGCACGCCGCGCCAAAGTCTGCGTCGCCGGGCGGATGTCGAGCGCGTAGTGCCGCGCCAGCGCCAGCCCGTTCGGCCCCTTGATGTCCACGTCGAGCGTCGCCGCCCCTGCTCCGCCGGCGTCGAGCGCGAGCTGCGTCGAACCGCGCTGCTTGGCGGCGAGCTTCAGCGTCGTGGTCGAGGCGCCGCCGAGCTTCACCGGCCCGGTCGCCTTGACGCTGATGGCGTAGTCGCCGGGCGCACCCTCGACGTTGTCGAGATCGAACGCCATGGTGCCGTGATCGCCGTTGCGCAGGAAGCGCGGCAGCGTCGTGGTCAGCACCACCGGATCGCGCACCGTGACGTCGACATTGGCGCGGCCGACCTTGGTGGCGGTCCATGCCACCGCCATCACCCGCGCGGTGCCGGCGAACTCGGGAATGTCGAAGTCGATGGTCGCCGTGCCGTCGGCGGCGACGGTAACGATGCCCGAATACAGCGCCAGCGGCTTTTGCGTCGGCGGGCTGCCCTGCAGCTCGGCTGCACCGGCGTCGCCGCCGGAGCGGATCTGGCCGCGCGCACCCTGCATGCCGTCGATGAGCTGACCATAGAGGTCGCGGACCTCGGCGGTGAGGCGGCGCTGGCCGAGATAGTAATCGTCCGGCGCCGGCGGCTTGTAGCCGGTGAGATTGAGGATGCCGACATCGACCGCCGCGACGGCGATCTTGGCGTCTTCGCCCGGATTGAGGCCGGTGAGCTTCACCGGCAGCTTCAACGTCGTCGACGGCCGCACCAAAGCGGGCGGCGTCAGCGCCACCTGGAGCGTGCGGGCGTTCTTGTCGATCGAGAACCATTTCAGCCCGATGGCGCGGCCAGGCATGCGCTGGGCGTTGGCATCGAGCGGCCGGCGCAGCGTCGCCATCACGTAGGCGCCCGAGCCCCAGTCCTTGCCGACCTGCAGCTTGACCTGCGAGCTGCCTTGCTTGACCTCCTGCGACTGGGTCGTCAGCAGCCGGTCACCCAGCACGTTGACGGTCAAGAGCCCGGCGGTCCGCGCGTTGACGGTGACCGTCAGCGTATCGCCGGAGGCGTATTCCGGCTTGTCGATCGAGGTCTCGAGCAGGTCCGGCGTGTCGGCCGAGCCGTCCGAGTACCAGCCGACATCGAACTGCACCGAGGTGATCGGACCGGCGGCGTCCGCCGTCTTGACGTCGAGCCGGTAGCGGCCCGGCTCCGGATTGAACTGCAGCCGCGCCGGCTTGTTCGCCTCGACCGTCACATCGCCGTCGGCGACGCGCTTGGTCGACTTCACCGGCTCGTAGTCCCAGGACGAATTCTGCCGGTACCACTGATAATGCGACTCGATCTTCAGCAGCTCATAGCGCAGCCCGGAGCGCGACAGCGAGGTTCCGTCCGGCGCCACGAAGGCGACGTCGAACTTGGCGGTGTCGCCCTCCGCGACGTTCTTGTCATTGAACAGCGGCTTGACGCCGATCATCGCCGCGGCGGGCGCGACCGGCAGCACCAGCTTGCGCTCGACGGCGCGGCCGCCGGTCTCGCGCATCCGGATGAAGATCTGCGCCTCCTGTGGGCGCGTCGAGGACGGCGGCTTCGGCAGGCTGACCGGGAACGTGGCGACGCCGTTGTCGTCGGCCTCCGGCAGGTTCTCCAGCGGCGTGCGCTCGTTGGACGTGGTCTCCTCGTCGGCGACACCGAACTGATAGCCGGTATAGCCCGGCCGGCCGGCCGACGGCGCGACCAGCAGGTCGCCTTCCAGTGCCAGCCCCGAAGCTGGCGCGCCATACAGGAAGTGGCCGTCGACCTTCAGTTCCACTGGAGCATCAGCTTTGATCAGCTTGTCCTTGGACGACAGATCGAATTCGATCCGGTCCGGGACATAGTCTTCGACCATGAAGGTGGTCTCGCCGACGCTCGATCCCTTCGGGTCGGTGAAGGCGCGAACCCGCCACGTGCCGGTCGGCACCGCGGAGTTCAGCGCGACATCGAGGCTGCGGCCGCCGGCACCCTGGTCGGACAGCACGGCGCGGCGGTACTCGACACCGTCCGGCCGCTCGATCACCAGCGTCATCGGCGTGGCGACGACGGCGTTGGCCTGGCCATCGCGCAGCAGCGCGGTGAGATGCACGGTCTCGCCCGAGCGATAGACGCCGCGCTCGGCATAGACGAAGGCATCGGCGCCAGCCGGCACGGCGCGGCCCGCGACGCCGCGGTCGGTCAGATCGAAAGCGTTGGTCTTGAGACTGAGGAAGGCATAGTCGGCCTTGTCGGCACTGGCGGTCAGCAGCGCCGGCGACAGACCGCCCTCGCCGCGCGCCAGCCCGGCCTCGAACAGCACGTGGCCGGAGGCGTCGGTCTTACGCGTCGCCAGCACCTCATTGTTGCGCGCGATCAGCCGCACTTCGGCATTCGCCATGGGCGCGGTCGAGGCCAGCGAATTGACGAAGACGTGGATGCCGTCATTGCCCGAGAACGCCGTCAGGCCGAGATCGGAGACGATGAACCACTGCGTGGCGAGTTGTCCGTCGAAATCGGAACCGGGAACCGGCCCCTTGGGCGCGGCGGTCATCACATAGACGCCGGGCTGCAGATCGGTCAGCACCTGATCGACTGGAAACGCGGTTGTGACGTCGGCATTGAGCGCCGCTGGCGCGGTGTCGAGATCGCCGGACCACACTTTGACGCCGCGCTCGTTGCCGAGATCGTTCAGCTGATAGCTGCTCAGCGTCTTCTGGAAGTCGCTGTCGACCACGGTGTTGATCAGATTGCGGTCGCCGATCCGAAACACCTGGACGGCAACGGTCTTGGTGTTGACGGAGACCAGCGGAATGCCGCGCTGGCCGGTCTTGGGCAGCACATAGGCGCGGCCGGTGAAGCGCACGAACGGCTTGCGGTCGCGCACATAGATGTTGAACTCGGCCGACTTCGGCAGGCTTTCGCGCACGCTCGACGGCAGGCCGGAGCGCAGATTGACGGTGTAGCGCTCGCCGTGGGTCAGGCCCCTCGACGCAGAGCTGTTTCTCTTCCGACGTCAGCGCCGGCTTGTTCGCGCCGGCCAGCGCCACGAAACGGGTGAAGTCGGTGCGCTGGCGAGGCCTCGGAGAACTGGAAGCACACTCGCGGTGACGCGGAGTCGGAGTCCACCGTATAGTCGAGCAGCTTGAAGCCGTGATCGGCGCGAAGATTTTCATAGAGCCCGCGGACATCGGCAACCTCGCGCAGGTCGAGCGACAGCCGCAGCGTGTCCAGCGCCGGACGCCACAGATGGCGTTCCGCCATCGCGCGGCCGAGCACCGCCAGTGCATCCGCCTCCTCGCCCGCATTGCCGGCACGCTGATAGGCGATGTAGGCGGCGGTCGAGGCGCGCTCGAGCAGGAAGGTGCGCTCGCTGCTGGTCGGCGACCAGATCTGGAACACGGTCTTGGCGAGCTTCAGCCAGTTACCGGCATCGGCCGGATCGACGCTGGCGATCTGGCCGAGGATGGCCAGCCCGGTGCGGTTGTCGCCGCGCTTGAAGGCGGCGTCGGCATCACTGCGCAGCATCGCCGCCGGCTTGCCCACCGGCCCCGCCTCGCTCTTGATCTGGGCTTCGAGCTTGATCGCCGAGTCCGCCAGGTCGTCGCGCTGGAACGCCTTTTCGGCCGCCTGCGCGGAACTGAGCTGCGCAAAGCCGATCGGCACCGAGCCGAGCCCGAGCGCCAAAACGGCGCACAGCGAAAAAGCGCGAACCAATCCGATCATGTCGAACTCCCCTGCCGCGGTCCAAAGCCGCGTTCGTCAATCGGAGGAAAGGCGGGCCAGCCAACGCGCGGCGCTTGGCCGGCACGACAATCTTGTCCCGATCCTTGGCACGGCCGCAGCGCCGATCCAGCGGCGCAATCGTATGGCCGAGGCTGTGACGGTCCCATGTCGGGCGCCCGTTCCTTCCGAATCACATCTTCGCGTGACGGTGCGCCGATGACAACGCCGCCGCCAACGCTTGGACGCACCAGCCTTTCGAATGGTTCGGAACTTGTTGTCGGAAAGCCGGAAATTTTGTATCCCGCAAGGCATTAGAAGGCGCCGCACACGCCCCGACGGTCCCATAGCTCAACTGGATAGAGTAGCGGATTTCTACTCCGCGGGTTGCAGGTTCGAATCCTGCTGGGATCGCCACTGCCTGCTTGAAGTTGACCAGATAGTTTTATAGTATTTTTGCTATGGAGACGCAAATGGCCGCCCTTCCGAGGCCTGAGCGCTCGAGAACGGTACATTTTGTCGGAACTAGCAGGAAAGACCTCAGGTCCCTGCCGAAAGGTGCGAGAGCCGTCTTCGGTTACGCACTCTTGCTGGCCGAGTCGGGAATGAGACACCCCGACGCCAAGCCGCTGAAAGGGTTTGGCGGTGCTGGTGTCCTCGAAGTCGTGGAAGATCTCGACGGTGATACCTACCGGGCCGTTTACACCGTGAAATTTGGCGACATCGTCTATGTTCTTCACGCGTTCAAGAAGAAGTCGAAGGTCGGATCAAAAACGCCGCCGCGCGATATCGAGTTGATCGTCTCCAGGCTGAAAGAAGCTGAGGATCACTTCAAGCGAAACTACGCACCTCAAAAGAAGCTCTGATCGCGAAGGTCGAAATGGCAAAGAAGTCGAAAATCACTCGGGGCAGCGGAAACGTGTTTGCCGATTTGGGGCTCGACTTGCCTGAGGAACACCTCGTGAAAGCCCGTCTGGTCATTCTGATCGCCAAGATGATCGAGGCCGAAGGGCTTACGCAAGCACAGGCCGCGACCAAGATCGGCTTACGTCAGCCCGACGTGTCGAAACTTTTGAGGGGTAAGTTTGAGGGCTTCTCTCTCGAACGCCTTCTGAATTTCGTGCGCGCTTTCGGTTCGGACGTCGAGATCAAGGTCAAGCCGAGCCGATCGAAGCAGGAAGGCCGCATACTCGTTTCTGCTTGACCGACTACGCTTGCCTTCGGGGCAGGACGAGAGCGAGCCGCGAGGGCCGAATGTCCTGACAGCTCGATGCCGTACCCGCGGCAGAAGACGGCAGGCTTAGAACTGCCTGCTCTTCATCAAATAAGCCGGGATCGCCAGCCCTGCCCCGATCGCGCCGACGATGGTGACCACCCGCACGAACGCCTGCGACGCAGCGACAAGCTGAGCTGTCGCGGTGCCGGAAGTATCCGCTGCGACCGCAATGTACCCCAGCATGGCCTGTCCGAAGAACGCGCCCGGCACCATCGGGATGCAGCCGGCGAGCGCAACCGCGCTCGAGGTCGGGCCTAGCCAGCGCTGCGCCAGGATCGCGGCGCAGGAGGTCGTCAGTGAAGCCACGAAGGTCCCCGCCTCCAGGCTGCCGCCGAACTGCTGCACCAGCGTACGCGCGGCGAGCGCCAGCGCGCCGGCGAGCGTGCACCACAAAAGCGTGCGGCCGCCGAAATTGAACAGCACGCCGAAGCCGGCGGCGGCGAGCGCGCCGAACGCGGCCTGGTGAGCCAGATGCGGAAGTATCGCCAGCCACATCTCGCTCATGCGTGGATCCTCAGCAGGAATTCGGCGAGCCACACGCCGGTGACGGCGAACACCATGATCATGATGACGGTGATGGCGCGGGCGCTGCCCATGGTCGGGTAGCCGTCCATGATGTCGGTCTGGGCGTTGGTCGACGGCACGCCGGGCACCAGCAGCAGCGTCGAGGCCATCATCGCGAGTTCGACCGTCGAGCTGCCAGCGAGCCGCGCGCCGATGCAGCCGAGTGCGGCGGCGAAGTAACCGACGATGCCGGCGACGACGAACACGTTGGTGTGGTGGGCCAGCAGCGCGTGACGGATGCGCTGGCCAAGCCCGGCCGCGAGCAGCGTCGGCACGAAGGACGGCCAGTCTGCGCCGAGCAGCCGGCCGAACGCCGCGCAGGCGAGCCCGGTGGCAACCGCGACGAGCCACGGCGGATGCCGCGGCGTCTCCTGCACCAGCCGCAGCAATTCGGCTGAGATTTCCTCCGGCGTCATGCCGCCCTGCGACGCGCGCACCGCGAGGTCACGCACGGCGAAATCGAGCCGATGGTTCACGCCGTGCGGGCCGATCTGCATCATGCGCGTCGTCGTGAGCGGCCCCATCGCGACGGTGATCTCGAACGACGCGTAGCCCGAGCGCATGCCCAGCACTTCGGCGCCGAGCCCGCTGGTCACCAGCCGCGCGCCCTCGTGGACGACGCGCACCGAGGCGCCGCTCTGCGCCAGCGTGGTGCCGATGCGCAGCGCCACATGGGCGATGCGCTCCAGCATCTGATGCTGCCGGTGATCGGCTGCGGGTTCGGCGGGAGGTGTCGGCTGGTCCATGAGGCTCGGCAGTCCACGTCGGCGGCGTCCGGGGCCCCCAGCCGACATTCTCGTGGTGTGTAGCTGGGCGATGCATATCGCGCTGCCGCATGAATGCACAGCAACACCGCGTCGCACGTGTGACGTCGATAACGGTACCACGATGCGCGGACACGCAGAATAATACCTTTAGCTCAACGACTTAGTTCGATTTGTCAGGCTTCCGCCGACTTTCGGTTCGCAGCCCGCCGACTATGCTTTGCGGGCGGCGCAGCGGCCGTATTGCACGCAAGAGGTTGATGATGAAATTTCCGACCCTGGCCCTCGCGGCCCTCGTGATCATTGCGGTGGTGCTGTTTGCCAAGAACGGTCTGCCGCCCAGCGGAGACACCGCCACTCAGGCGGTCGCCGTGGCGCCGCTTCCGGTCAGTCCGATCCGCACCGTGACCTCGAACAGCTGCGCGTCGGACGGCTGCCCGGTGTCCTGCGAGGACGGCGAAACACTGCTGTCGGCGTTCTGCATCGCCGGCACCAAGGCGCGCTTCGCCGATACGCTCAAACTCGCCAAGGGTGGCGTTGCCGCGACCTGCGGCATGGGCGCCTCCAGCGTGCTGATGTATTGCGGGCGTCAGTAATCACTTCACACAAGAGCGGCCGCCCGCGTCATGCGAGCGGCCGCTTCATGAACGCGAATTACTTCACGCCGAGCAGTTCGACGTCGAACACCAGCGTCGCGTTCGGCGGGATGACGCCGCCGGCGCCGCGTGCGCCGTAGCCGAGATCCGGCGGAATGATCAGCGTGCGCTTGCCGCCGACCTTCATCGAGGCAACGCCCTCGTCCCAGCCCTTGATGACCCGGCCCTTGCCGATCGGGAATTCGAACGGCTCGTTGCGATCGACCGACGAGTCGAATTTCTTGCCCTTGGTGCCGTTCTCGTACAGCCAGCCGGTGTAGTGCATCACGCAAATCTGGCCCGGCTTCGGCGACGGGCCGGTGCCGACCTTGGTGTCTTCGATCTTCAGGCCTGAGGCGGTGGTGACGGTCTCTGACATGGCTTGGGTACTCGAGATGAGCGCCGCCGCCGGAACAGCGGCGAGCAGCGCGGAAGCCAGCAGCATGCCGGCGGGAGAAGCGAAACGCATCGGATGGTCCTTTGGGATCGACGTCGGTCGCAAGTGAACCGGCGTTTTAGCGGGACCGGCCGCAGCCGACAACCCGCGCAACGGCCATCACCGCCCTCCTGCTTACGTTTCAGCCGCAACAGTGATGCCACGCCGCAACGCGCCCGCCCGTCACCGGGCGAGCGCAGCGAGGTCGTGCGGAGTGATCGATTACTTCTTCATCGTGTCTTTCGACATGTGATCCTTGGACATGCTGTCCTTCTTCATGCCGTCTTTCGCCATGCCGTCGTGAGACATCTTGTCGTTCGACATGCCGGTCTTCGACATGCTGTCTTTGCTCATTGTGTCCTTCGACATCGTGTCCTTCTTCATGCTGTCTTCCGCATGAGCGACGGGCGCGAGCGCGACGGTGGCCGAAAACACGGCGGCGGAGACAGCAAGGGCGATACGGGTGGTGATGGTCATGTCGTCATCCTGTTGGAGCGATCGGGACGCGGCAATTGCCGCCATTGTTCCAGACGCGCCGGGCAATGGAACTGTTACGCGGTGCTCCGCAAAAATTTTGAGCAACTTGCCAGTCGCCTCGTGACGCAGTGCGACGCAGCATGGTCGCTACGCTGCATCGCAACTAACAAACATCGGCAGGGCGAGCTGCCCTGTCTTGACCATGTCGCAACGCAGGCTGTAGCCATTGATCAACAAACGAAAACCAATGGGAGAGAAACATGCTCAGCCGCCGCCTCGTTCTCGCCTCCGCGATCGCCGCTCCTGCGATCGTCAAATTCGGCCTCGGCACCGCGCACGCCGCGACGACGCTGAAGATCTCGCACCAGTTCCCCGGCGGCACAGTCGACAAAGGCGACTTCCGCGATCGGCTGTGCCGCAAGTTCGCCGATGAGATCAGCAAGCGCTCCGGCGGCGAACTCACCGCCGAAGTCTATCCGGGCTCTTCGCTGATCAAGACCAACGCGCAGTTCTCGGCAATGCGCAAGGGCGCGCTCGATCTGTCGCTGTATCCGATGCCCTATGCGGGCGGCGAATTGCCCGAGACCAATATCGGCCTGATGCCCGGCCTTGTCTCGACATATGATCAAGGCCTCGCGTGGAAGACCAAGCCCGTCGGCAAGGCGCTGACCGACTTCCTCGCCGACAAGGGCATCGTGCTGGTGACCTGGGTGTGGCAGGCCGGCGGTGTCGCCAGCCGAACCAATCCGATGCTGGCGCCCGACGACGCCAAGGGGCTGAAGATCCGCGGCGGCTCGCGCGAGATGGACATGGTGCTGCAGAAGGCCGGCGCGGCCGTGCTGTCGGTGCCCTCGAATGAAATCTACGCCGCGATGCAGACCGGCGCCTGCGACGCCGGCATCACCTCCTCGACCAGCCTGATCTCATTCCGGCTCGAGGAAGTCGCCAAGCATCTCACGTCGGGCGCCGACGCGTCGTACTGGTTCATGCTCGAGCCGCTGATGATGTCGAAGGCGATCTTCGACAAGCTGCCGAAGAACCAGCAGGACATCATTATGCAGGTCGGCGGCGAACTCGAAGCCTTCGGCAAACAGGGCGCGCAGGCCGACGATATCGAAGTCGGCAAGGTCTACGAGAAGGCCGGCGCCAAGGTCGAGAAGCTCGACGCCGCTACCGTCGACAAATGGCGCGCGATCGCCCGCGACACCGCGTGGAAGGACTACGCGGCGCGCACGCCGACCGCAGCCAACCTGCTCAAGCTCGCCAGCGAAGCCGCCTGATGCATGGACCGGTTGCGGGCCCATCCGACCCGACCAGCGCCGCCCATCGTGAGACGGGCGGCGTCCTCGGCCATGCGCTGGCCTTCGTCAACCGCGTCATCCTGATCGCCGCGGCACTGGCGCTGGTCGCGGCCTGCTGCATCCTCAGCTACTCGGTCGTGGTGCGCAGCCTGTTCCGTAGCGCAACGTACTGGCAGGACGAAGCCGCGGTGTTCCTGCTGGTCGGCGCCACCTTCCTGACAGCGGCGTTCGTGCAGAGCCAGCGCGGCCATATCGGCATCGAGGCGTTCACCGGGCTGCTGCCGCCGTTCGTGAACCGCATCCGCCTACTGCTGGTGGATATCGCCAGTCTGGCGTTTTGCGCGTTCTTCGCCTGGAAATCCTGGACGCTGACACACGAAGCCTATGTGGACGGCCAGGTGTCGAATTCGATCTGGTCGCCGCCGCTCGCGATCCCCTACGCGCTGATGGCGGCCGGCATGACGCTGCTGTGCGTTCAGATCGCGCTGCAGATCGCCAACGCGCTGAAGGGCCTGCGGCCATGACCGTGCTGGGAATTGGCATCGGCTACGGCGTCGCGACGCTGGTGGCGATGTTCTCGGGCATGCCGATCGCGTTCGCGCTCGGTGCCGTCGCGCTGGTGTTCATGGCGATCTACATGCCGTCGGCGTCGCTCGATACGGTGACGCAGAACGTCTACGAAGAGATGGCGTCGATCACGCTGCTGTCGATCCCGCTGTTCATTCTCAAGGGCGCGGCGATCGGCAAATCGCGCGCCGGCCAGGATCTGTATTCCGCGCTGCATGCCTGGCTGCACCGCGTGCCCGGCGGCCTCGGCGTCGCCAACGTGTTTGCCTGCGCGCTGTTCGCCGCGATGGCCGGCTCGTCGCCGGCAACGTGTTCGGCGATCGGTTCGGCCGGCATTCCGGAGATGCGCAAGCGCGGTTACTCCGGTGGCTTCGCGGCCGGCATTATCGCCGCCGGCGGCACGCTGGGCATCCTGCTGCCGCCCTCGGTGACGATGATCCTATTCGCTGTCGCCGCCGAGAAATCGCTCGGCCGGCTGTTTCTCGCCGGCATTGGACCGGGCCTGTTGCTGGTGACGCTGTTCGGCGTCTACGCCGTGTTCCGCTTCCGCCGCGAATACGCCACGGCCAAAGAGCTTTACGAGAGGACCGGCGCCAATTCGGCGATCCTGACCGATGAGAAATTCACCATGGCGCAGCGCTTCGGCGCGTTGCCTCGGGTGATGCCGTTCGTGGTGCTGCTGACCGGCGTGATGATCGCGCTGTATGGCGGCTATGCCACGCCCTCCGAGACCGCCGGGCTCGGCGGCCTGCTGGCGCTGCTCTTGATCGCGCTGATCTACGGCGTGTGGAAGCCGAGCGACCTGTCGCCGATCCTGACCTCGACGGTGCGCGAATCCACCATGCTGATGATGATCATCGGCATGTCGCTGCTGTATTCCTACGTGATGAGCTATCTGCACATCTCGCAATCCGCCGCGGAATCGATCGTGGCGATGGATTTGCCGCGCTGGGGCCTGCTGTTCGCAATTCTGGTGCTGGTGGTAGTGCTCGGCTTCTTTCTGCCG
>NZ_BADD01000518.1 GCF_000333455.1 Rhodopseudomonas sp. B29 | reverse complement strand
AGCTGCCGAGCAGCGACACGGTCTGCCGCGGGTTCGGCAACGTGCCGAGCACGGCCAGGTACCAGAACAGGATCTGGAACAGCAGCGGCAGATTGCGCACCAGCTCGACATAGCCGCCGCCGATCCGTGAGATCAGCCAGTTCGGCGACAGCCGCGCGAGCGCGACTGCAAAGCCGATCACGGTGGCGAAGAAGATGCCGACGATGGAAACCAGCAGCGTGTTGAGCAAGCCGACCAGGAAGACGCGGGTGTAACTATCCGTCTCCGAATATGGGATCAGCGTCTGGCTGACGCCGAACCCCGCCGTATGCGACATGAAGGCGAAGCCGGAGGCGACGCGCTGGTTGGCGAGATTGTCGCGGGCATTGGCGACGATCTCGTAGCCGATCCAGCACAGCACCGCGACGAACACGAGCTGAATGGCAAAGCCCTTCCAGCCGGCGCGGCCGCCGAGCGCATGCCGCAGTTTGGCGATGAACTGCGCCGGCGGTGGTCGGGCCTCGATCGCCATCGGACTACGCGCCGCGGGGTCAGCGGATCGGCGGCGCGTACATGATGCCGCCCTTGTTCCAGAGCTTGTTGAGGCCACGCGCGATCTCGAGCTTGGAGCCGGTGCCGACGTTGCGTTCGAAGGACTCGCCGTAATTGCCGGTCGCCTTGATGATGCGGGTCACCCAATCCTTGGTGAGGCCGAGCTGCTCGCCCAGATTGCCGTCGGTGCCGAACACGCGTTTCAGCTCCGGCTTGTCGGACTTGGCCATCTCGTCGACGTTCTTCTGGGTGATGCCGAGCTCCTCGGCATTGATCATCGCGAACAGCGTCCATTTGACGATGTCGAACCATTGATCGTCGCCGTGGCGGACCAGCGGGCCGAGCGGCTCCTTGGAGATCACTTCCGGCAGCACCACGCTTTCGGTCGGCGCCGCCAGCTTCAGCCGCTGCGCGTACAGCTGCGATACGTCCGAGGTGAATACGTCGCAGCGGCCGGACTCGTAGGCCTTGACGGCTTCGTCGGCATTGGCGAAGGCGATCACCTCGTACTTCATGTTGTTGCCCTTGAAGTAGTCGGCGAGATTCTGCTCGTTGGTGGTGCCGGTCTGCACGCAGACCGACGCGCCGTTGAGCTCGAGCGCCGAGTTCACCTTCAGCGCTTTCTTCACCATGAAGCCCTGGCCGTCGTAGTAGCTGACGCCGGTGAAGTTGACGCCGAGCGAGGTGTCGCGCGACAGCGTCCAGGTGGTGTTACGCGACAGCACGTCGATCTCGCCGGACTGCAGCGCGGTGAAGCGATCCTTCGCCGACAGCGGCACGAACTTCACCTTGGTGGGATCGTCGAACACCGCTGCGGCAATCGCACGGCAGACATCGACGTCGAGCCCGGTCCAATTGCCCTTGTCGTCCGGCGCCGAGAAGCCAGGCAGCCCCTGGCTGACGCCGCAGGACAATTGCCCGCGATCCTTCACAGTCTTCAGGGTCTGCGCGGCGGCCGGTTGCACCGCGAGGGCGGCAGCGGCGACTGCAGCGGCAATAAGGGTGACGCGATTCATGGCAAAGCCTTTCAAACTTTCAAAAGATGTCGGACGTCGGGCATGACTGACCTCGGCGCATGTGCCCGTGTGTTCGGCGCGAATCCCGCTGCGGCGACCGTTGCAATGCAACGTCCGCGCCAGATCCGCCTCCGACCAGACCTTCTTGCGCGCCGCGGATGCGGCCGGTTGCTTCTCGATTCATATCGTTCAGCGGCCTTCGCGCGGCAATCAGACAGTCTCCAGCATCACAGAACGAGACGACCTCCGGGTCAAGGGGTTGACGGGCGTTCTCCAGCACCTGCTATTAGGCGGCTAGAGGCATACCGTCACGCGCCTCGCGCAGCACCGCAACCAAACCGGCTTACGTCATGAATTGGTCAGAGAAAGACGGCGAGCAGCCCGCGTTGGCGCCGTCGACCCGGCTCGTCACTGCCGGACGCGATACGCAAGCGCAAAAGGGATTCGTCAATCCGCCGGTCGTGCGCGGCTCGACCGTGCTGTATCCGACCGCCGAGGATCTGCACGCGCATCGCGGCGAATTCTCCTATGGCCGTCACGGCACGCCGACAACCAAAGCTCTGCAGCAGGCGTTGATGGCGCTCGAAGGCCCGCAATGCGCCGGCGTCGCGATCACGCCATCGGGCGTGTCGGCGATTTCGACGGCGCTGCTCGGCGTCGTCAAGGCCGGTGACCATCTCCTGGTGTGCGACAACGCCTATCGGCCGACGCGGTTGTTCTGCGATCAGATG
The DNA here is from genome assembly GCF_000333455.1 of Rhodopseudomonas sp. B29. Classification (GTDB taxonomy): domain Bacteria; phylum Pseudomonadota; class Alphaproteobacteria; order Rhizobiales; family Xanthobacteraceae; genus Rhodopseudomonas. The sequence goes on along the minus strand of NZ_BADD01000518.1, from coordinate 2,843 downwards.
CTGAAGCGCCTTGGCGTCGAGACCAGCTATTTCGATCCTTTGATCGGCGCCGGCATCGCGGAGCATTTCCGCCCCAATACCGTCGCCGTCATGGTCGAAGCGCCTGGCTCGCAATCGTTCGAGATGACCGACATTCCGGCGATCGCCGAGGTCGCGCATGCGCGCGGCGCGCTGGTGATCGACGACAACACCTGGGCAACGCCGCTGTATCATCGCTCGCTGGAACAAGGCGTCGACATCTCGATCCAGGCCGCGACCAAATATATCGGCGGCCATTCGGATATCATGTTCGGCACGATCTCGGCCAACCAGACGGCGTGGGGCAAGGTCACCGATGCGGTGCGCCTGCTCGGCGTCTGCGCAGGGCCCGACGATGTGTTCCTGGCGCTGCGCGGCCTGCGCACCCTCGCCGTCCGCCTCGCCCATCACCACAAGTCGGGTCTGGAGATGGCGCGCTGGCTGGCGCAGAGGCCGGAGGTGCAGCGCGTATTACATCCGGCGCTCGAAACCGATCCCGGCCATGCCATCTGGAAGCGCGACTTCACCGGCGCATCCGGCCTGTTCTCGATCGTGCTGAAACAGGCGCCGCAGAAAGCCGTCGACGCGCTGCTCGACACCGTGCGGCTGTTCGGCATGGGCTATTCGTGGGGCGGCTTCGAGAGCCTGGTGATCCCGTTCGACTGCAACACCTACCGGACCGCAACCAAGTGGAACCCGGGCGGCCCGACGCTGCGGCTGCACATCGGCCTCGAAAGCGTCGATGATCTGAAGGCCGATCTGGAGCGAGGCTTCGCGGCGTTCAACGCGGCGAGTTAGTCGCTGCTATCCGAGCTCTCTCGTCATTGCGAAGAGCGAAGCGACGAAGCAATCCAGCTCAGTGCACGGAGCTGGATTGCTTCGCTTCGCTCGCAATGACGTGGAGATTACTTGCACCGACCGCGAAGGCTGAAAAAGCCGACAGGCGTGAGCGCAGCCGATCAGTTCGGCAGGCTCTCCGAGCCCTTGGCGTGGGCCTTGATGATCAGCATGATGTTGCGGATGTAGATGACCGTGGCCATCGCCTGGCCGAGGATGATCACCGGCTCGCGCTTGGCGAGGCCGTATATCAGCGTCATCACACCGCCGCCCATCGAAAAGAACCAGAACGCCATAGGCACCACGCTCTTGCCGGCGCGCTCGCTGGAAATCCACTGCACCAGGAAGCGTGCGGTGAACAGCAGTTGCGCCACCAGGCCGAAGGCCAGCCAGAAATCGAACTTGGCGACAAAGACGTCGTACAGATAGCCGCTCAGCGCCTGGCCGTATTGGATCAGCATCACTTCACCTCGGTGGCGACGGCGATCGCCTTCTTGCGGCGGATCAGCCACCACACGCCGGCCAAGTCCATCAATCCGACCCACAGCCGGTCGAAGAAGCCATAATTCGAAACGCCCGACATTCGCGGCCGATCCGCGACGTCCACATAGGCGACGTCGTAGCCCTCGCGGCGCACCAAGGCCGGCAGGAAGCGATGCAGGCCATCGAAATACGGCAGCGACAAGAACACCTCGCGGCGGAACGCCTTCAGGCCGCAGCCGGAGTCGCGGGTGCCGTCCTTCAGGATGCCGCCGCGAACCTTGTTGGCGACCTTGGACTGCAGTTTCTTGAAGCCGGTGTCCTTGCGGCCGACCCGCTGTCCGGCGGCAAGGCCGACGCGCGCACCGCCCTGCTCGATTGCGCGGATCAGATCAGGAATGAACGCCGGATTGTTCTGTCCGTCGCCGTCGAGCGTGGCGACGATGGCACCCCGCGCCGCCCGAACGCCGCTGCGGACCGCCGCCGACTGTCCGCACGAAGCGGCGTGGCGGATCTGGCGCAAATTGGCGCGCTCGCGGCGCAGTTCCGCAAGCCGCTGCGGCGTGGCGTCGGTCGAACCGTCGTCGACATAAACGATTTCATAGTCCCAGCGCCCGTCGAGCGCGGCAGCGATCTCGGCGATCAGCGGCGCCAGATTGTCGGCCTCGTTGCGCACCGGCACGACGATCGACACCGCAGGCGCGCCGGATGGAGTGTTTGGGTCGAGCATCGGTTGGGACAGATCCGGGGGCCGTCAGGAACTCGCGGCCGGCGCACATGCAAGCGCGGCTGCTTCTTATGGGGCCAAAGCGTCGCGGGCAACCCTTTTGACGCGGTCCCAGCCGGGCCCGGCCAGCGGGTCGATCCGACCATCGGCGCGGATGGTGAAGGCCAGCCGGCGCGCCGCGAACCAATAGCGAACCGCCATGGCCCCGACGATCCCCAGCAACGCGCCGGCGACGACGTCGCTCGGGTGATGAGCCAGCAGGACCAGCCGGCTGAGCAGGATGACCATCAAATAGACCATCATCACCCCGCGCAGCCGCGGCCACAGCGCCGCCACCGCGAAGGCCACCGCGCCGGCGGTGGTCGAATGGCCGGACGGCATGCTGGCATAGGCCTCGGTCCAGGAAAACGGCGCGAAATTGAACGGATCGGCCGAGCCCCCGACGAATGGCCGACCACGGCCGATCACGCCCTTGATCACCTCGCCGGCCAGCACCGGTACCAGCACCGCGAGAAACAGATATTGCAGCCGTGTGCCGATGCCGATCATCGTCGCACGCGCCGCGCCGGACAGCCGCGGCAGCACGAGCAGCACCGGCACGAACGACAGTCCCAGCACCCACAGCACGTATTGCGACTTGCCAAAATCGGTGAGGATCTTCACCGGCCACAGCGACGGCGTGCCGCGCTTCGGCATCAGGTTGATTTCGTAGGCATCGACCACGAACATCAGCAGGACGATGACGCAGGCCAGCACAGCCGTCAGTAGCAGCGCATGCCTC
>NZ_BADD01000519.1 GCF_000333455.1 Rhodopseudomonas sp. B29 | reverse complement strand
AGCGTCGCCAGCGTGTTGACGTTTTGCGCCAGCGTCAGCGCAGCGGGGGGCACCGCGGCGCGCTGATTGTTGAGGACGCTCTCTTGCTGGGCGACATCGAGGTCGCTGCCGGTGCCGGCGGCGAGCCGCTGCTTGATCGCCTGCAGAATACGATCGGCGCTTCTGATGTTCTCTTCGGCCGTCCTGATCCGGTCCTGCGATGCCAGCACCTGGAAGTAGGCATTGGCGACACTCGCCAACGTGGTCAGGGCGACGGTATCGCGGTCGAAACGGTTGGCGTTGGCCGTTTCTTCGGCCGCCAAGGTGGCATCTCGGTATTGGCCCCAGAAGTCGATCTGGTAACTGGCGCTCAGCGACGCCGAATACGTCGCGTAACGCCGGCCCGCGATCGTGGTGTTCTGGATGTTGCTGCCCGAGGTCTTGTTCTGGGAGCCGCTGCCGTTGCCGGTAAGCGACGGCAGCAGCGCAGCACCGGTGATCCGCGCCTGCGCGTCGGCCTCGAGGATGCGAGACGTCGCCGCCGCGATGTCCAGGTTGACGGTTTGCGCCTCTTCCATCAGCTGCGTCAGCTCGGGCGAGCCGAAGCCGCGCCACCAATCGAGCGCCGGAGGTGCTTCGGTGCGAGCCGGCGCGGCGGCCTTGTAGCGATCGTGGAGCTCGAGCGCGGGGTTGGGCAGATCCTGGGTCAGAATGCAGCCGCCACTGGCCGTGACCATCGCGGCGGCAACCCCGTAGCCCATGGCGCGTCCGAGAATACGCAAGGCGTTGCTCATGCTCGACGCAGCCCACCCCGACGCGCGGCAGATCGCCGCGCAGCCTGCGCCACCTCGATGGTCGGTGGACGTTGGTTGGTGCCAGACACTCGCAAGTCGATCACGGATGGAAGCTCTTTCGCCGAACCGGATGGCTCGCTTTGTGCTTTATTCTAGCGGCCCGGCCTGACGGCGGACAGGGCTTAGGCGTGAATGCTTGTTGCCGCAGACATCTTCACCGATTCGGTGCCGGCGCCTATTCTATAAGGGTTTTCACTGACTTGACCCATCTTCCCCACGACGCAAACTTACGAAGATTTCATCTGTTCTGAGGATCGTTGTGGATTCGCCTCACCTCGCAGCGGCTTTTGTGCCGCCCGACTGCGGTGAAACTGAGTGCGCAGCCCTTTCGTAGCTAGGGAACAGTCGGGGTACGGGGGCTTGGAATGCGCATTGCTGTTGTGGGGACCGGGATCGCGGGCAACGCCGCCGCGTGGGCGCTGTCGCAGCGCTACTCGGTGACGGTCTACGAGCGCGAGCTGCGCCCCGGTGGTCACAGCCACACGGTGACGATCGATTATGACGGCCAGCGAATCGCGGTCGACATCGGCTTCATCGTCTACAACCAGCTCAATTATCCCGACCTGACCGCGCTGTTCGGCCATCTCGGCGTCGAGACGGTCGAAAGCTGCATGAGCTTTTCGGTGTCGGCCGACGCCGGCCGTTTTGAATGGAAGGGCGGCGGCTCGAATTGGCTGGAGACCGCCGACGGCCTGTTCGCGCAGCGCTCCAACCTGCTGTCGCCGTCGTACTTGCGGATGCTGCGCGACATCCTGACCTTCAACGAGCAGAGCGTCGCCGATTTCAAGGACGGCCGCCTCGCCGACTTGACGCTGCGCGAGTACTTCAAGCAGCGCAACTACGCGCCGCGGCTGCTGACCGACTATCTGGCGCCGATGGGCGCCGCGATCTGGTCGGCACCGGCGGCAGAGATCCTCGACTTCCCGGCAGAGAACTTCATCGCCTTCTTCAACAATCATCGCCTGTTGCACTACGAACGACCTATCTGGCGCACCGTGAAGGGCGGCAGCGCCCGCTATGTCGAAAAGCTCACCGCGGCTTTCAAGGACAATCTGCGGCTCGGTGCGACCGTGACGTCGGTGGAGCGCACGCCGAACGGCGTCGTGCTTCACGACAGTCTCGGCGGGCTCGGCACATATGATCACGTCGTGATCGGCGCCCACAGCAACCAGGCGCTGGCGATGCTGGCCGATCCAAGCGACGACGAGCGCGATGTGCTCGGCTCGATCGGCTACGCCCCCAACCTCGTCTACCTGCACCGCGATGCGCGGCTGATGCCCAAGCGCCGCCGCGCCTGGGCATCGTGGAATTTCCTGCGCTGGCAGCGTGAGCACTCGCCAGTCAACGATGTTGCCGTGACCTACTGGATGAACCGGCTGCAGGGCATCGACGCCGACAAGCCGCTGTTCGTCAGCCTCAACCCGCCGTTCGCGCCAGATCCGGACCTGACCTTCGGCCGCTTCGAATGCGACCATCCGCAGTTCTCGACAAAGGCCTTCGCGGCGCAGCGGCGGATCGGCCAGATTCAGGGACAGCGCCGGACTTGGTTCTGCGGCGCCTGGACCGGCTACGGATTCCACGAAGACGGCTTGCGCTCCGGCCTTTCGGTCGCCGACAATCTCGGCGCGCCGGTGCCGTGGCGTGGTCCCCCACGCGAGATGAGCGAGGCCGCGGAGTAATCCATGACGACGTCCGCCGATGAGCGTGCCGACCGCGGAGCCCCTGCTCCGGCGGCGCTCTATGTCGGCGACGTCATGCATGCCAGGCTGAAGCCGGTCGGCCATCGCTTCGAGTACCGGGTGATGTCGCTGCTGATCGACCTCGACCGGCTGGACGAAGCCGATCGGATGTCGCCGCTGTTCGGTGTCAACCGGCGCGCGCTGTACAGCTTCCACGAAAAGGACCACGGACCGCGCGACGGCTCGCCGCTGCGTGCCTATGTGGACCGTTGCGCCGCCGAGGCCGGCGTCGACCTCAAAGGCGGCCGCGCCCTGCTGCTGAGCTATCCGCGGCTCCTCGGCTATACCTTCAATCCGCTGTCGGTGTATTTCGCCTACGCTGCGTCCGGCGAGCTGGCGCTGGTGATCTACGAAGTCCGTAACACCTTCGGCGACATCCATCCCTACGTGCTGCCGGTGCGGCCGGGCGAACTCAGCGCCGCCGGGTTGCGCCAGGAGCAGGACAAGACGTTCTACGTTTCGCCCTTCATCGAGATGGCGATGCGCTATCACTTCCGCATCGGCCCGCCAGGCGACACCGTGAGGCTGCGTATCCTCGAGACCGACTCTGCCGGGCCTTTGCTCGCTGCCACTTTCAGCGGCACGCGCCGGCCATTGTCGACAACAACGCTGCTCGGCGCCTTCGCATCATTGCCGCTGATGACCATCAAGGTCATGGCGGCGATTCACTACGAAGCGCTGCGGCTGTGGCTCAAAGGCGCACGTCTGGTGCCACGTCCGCCCTCCCCACCTCCGCCATCCGGCTTTGCAGCACGGCCGAGCGATGCATATAATCCATAAGTCGTGAGCCCGGTATTCCAACGGTCGTTCGGCTGGGCGCGAGTGATGGAACTGCAATGTCCGAGTTGGTGCTGCTGACACCCGACAATGTCAACGAAAGGCTTTCTGGCCTGCCGCGCATGGTGCGGCTCGCCTTCAGCTTCGGCGCCAAACTGCGTCGCGGCACACTCGACGTCACCTTGCCCGATGGCCGTCGCTTCCGCATGGGCGGCGAGGAACCCGGACCCGCTGCCGAAATGCGGCTGCACAGCTACTCTTTCGCCGGCCGACTGATCAACGGCGGCGACATCGGGATCGCCGAGGCCTATCTCAACCACGAATGGGACACGCCGGATCTGACCGAGTTCCTGTACCTGTTCTGCGTCAATCACGAGATGATCCAGGCGATGTTGGCGGACAATCCGCTGATGCGGCTGGTGCAGATGGTCCGCCACTGGTTCAATCGCAACACCAAGCGGCAGGCGAAGAAGAACATTTACGCGCATTACGACATCGGCAACGAGTTCTATTCGGCCTGGCTCGACCCGAGCATGACCTATTCGTCGGCGCTGTTCGAGCCTCACACCAACGACCTCACCGCGGCCCAGATCAACAAGTACAAGCGCCTCGCCGAAGCCATCGACTTGCGGCCAGGTCAATCGCTGCTCGAAATCGGCTGCGGCTGGGGCGGCTTTGCGGAATATGCCGCCAAGACCTACGACGTGAGGATCGTCGGACTCACCATCAGCCGCGAGCAGCGCGATTTCGCACAGGCGCGGATGCAGAACGCTGGCCTCGCCGACAAGGTCGAGATCAGGCTGCAGGATTACCGGGACGAGCGCGGCCACTACGATCGCATAGCCTCGATCGAAATGATCGAGGCTGTCGGCGAGGAATTCTGGCCCAAATACTTCTCCCAGCTCCGCGACCGGCTGAAACCCGGTGGTCTGATCGGCATTCAGGCCATCACTATCCAGGATAAGTTCTTTGAGGCCTATCGCCGCGAGGTCGATTTCATCCAACGCTACGTGTTCCCCGGCGGGATGCTGCCTTCACCGGGGGTGCTGAAATCGCTCGGCGAGAAATTCGGTGTCCCTGTGGTCCGCGAGCGCATCTTCGGGGAAGATTATGCCAAGACGCTGACCGTCTGGAGAGACAACTTCCGGGACGCCTGGCCCAAACTGAAGCCGCTCGGCTTCGACGACCGCTTCCGTCGGCTCTGGGAGTATTACCTCGCCTATTGCGAGGCGGGCTTTCTGTCCGGGAACATCGACGTCCGCCAGGTGGTGTTCGCCAAGGCGAAGTGATGCGGCGCTGACGCCGGGTGCACGCTGGCGCCTCCGGCATCAACCACGCTGCATAGCGATGCGGCAGCGTGCCTTGTATTGCGGCCTCGCCTCTCCTAGTTTCAGGAACCCGCAACGAAGCTTTTCCGGACATCATGGCCATCAAGACCGACGTCGTCGACGCCATCGGCAATACACCGCTCATCAAGCTGAAGCACGCGTCGGAAGCGACCGGCTGCACCATTCTGGGCAAGGCCGAGTTCATGAATCCAGGCCAGTCGGTCAAGGATCGCGCGGCGCTGTTCATCATCAAGGACGCAATCGCGCGCGGCGAGTTGCGGCCCGGCGGCGTGGTGGTCGAAGGCACCGCCGGCAACACCGGCATCGGCATCTCGCTGGTCGCCAATGCGCTCGGCTTCCGCAGCGTGATCGTCATCCCGAACACGCAGAGCCAGGAAAAGAAGGACATGCTGCGGCTGTGCGGCGCAGAGCTGATCGAAGTCCCGGCCGTGCCCTACGCCAATCCCAACAACTACGTCAAACTCTCCGGCCGCCTCGCCGCGCAACTCGCTAAGACCGAGCCGGCCGGCGCGATTTGGGCCAATCAGTTCGACAACGTCGCGAACCGACAGGCCCATATCGAAACCACGGCGCCGGAAATCTGGCAGCAGACCGGCGGCAAAATCGACGGCTTCGTTTGCGCCGTCGGCTCCGGCGGCACGCTGGCCGGCGTGTCGATGGGGCTGAAGAAATTCAACCCCAAGATCCGCGTGGCACTGGCCGACCCCATGGGCTCGGCGCTGTTCAACTACTACAAGCACGGTGCGCTGAAGTCGGAAGGATCATCGATCACCGAGGGCATCGGCCAGGGCCGCGTCACCGCCAATCTCGAAGGCGCCGTGGTCGACGACGCCTATCAAATCAGTGACGCCGAAGCCGTCCCACTGATCTTCGATTTGCTCGAGCACGAAGGCCTCTGCCTCGGCGGCTCGAGCGGCATCAACGTCGCCGGCGCCATCCGCATGGCCAAGGACCTCGGCCCCGGCCACACCATCGTAACCATCCTGTGCGACTACGGCACCCGCTATCAGTCCAAGCTGTTCAATCCGGAGTTCATGCGCAGCAAGAATTTGCCGGTGCCGGAGTGGATGGAAAAGAAGCCGGAGATCGCGGTGCCGTTCGAAGCGGTATAGCGAGAGAGCTGCTGCGGCGGCCCCACCCTACCTTTCTTGGTCATTCCGGGGCGCTCACGAAGTGAGCGAACCCGGAATCTCGATTTCATGAGCACCGTGCCGGCTGCAGATTCCGGGTTCGCGAGCTAACGCTCGCGCCCCGGAATGACAAACATTTTCCCCGAGCAATTAACTCCAAAGCAACCGCTTCCGCAGCTCCCGCCGCGGCGTCAACTCTCGTTTCATTTCAAAGGCGTTTCCTCTGCCGCAAACGGGGAGCGCCAGAACATGGCCGTGTACAGGATTTTTGCGATCGCCGCCGCGGCACTGCTGGTGCTGTTGTCGGTAGTCGATACCATGGTGAGTGAGCCGATCAGCCGGCGCGGTTTCGACGAGTTTCTATACGACGCCGCGACCTACGCACCGAGCCCGCAGACCGCGCGAACGCGCAGCCAGCAGAACTTTGCCGCCAACACCGCGCCTGCCGATCGCATCAAGGCTGTGTTCGGCCAGTTCTCGGGCGAAGACGCCAAGCGCGCCTTGCGTGAGCCGGCGCCGTCGAAACCGGCTCTCTCGGTTCATACGGTGGAGCAGGATCGGTCGCCGTCGCTCAGCGCAAGATCTGGCTGAGGAACAGCTTAGTCCGGGCGTGTTGCGGATGGGCGAAGAACTCTTCCGGCGCATTCGACTCGATGATCTGGCCGGCATCCATGAACACGACTCGGTCCGCCACCTGACGGGCGAAGCCCATTTCGTGCGTCACCACCAGCATGGTCATGCCCTCCTCGGCGAGGTCGACCATGGTGTCGAGAACCTCTTTGACCATCTCGGGGTCGAGTGCCGAGGTCGGCTCGTCGAACAGCATCACCTTCGGGTTCATCGACAGCGCTCGCGCGATCGCCACGCGCTGCTGTTGGCCACCGGAAATCTGGCCCGGATACTTGTCGGCCTTGTCGGGAATCCGCACCCGCTCGAGAAACTTCATCGCCGTGGCTTCGGCGTCCTTTTTGGGCACGTTGCGTACCCAGATCGGCGCCAGCGTGCAGTTCTCCAGCACGGTCAGATGCGGAAACAGATTGAAGCTCTGGAACACCATGCCGACTTCGCGGCGAATGGCATCGACGTGCTTCAGCGTCGGCCCGAGCTCGATGCCGTCCACCACGATGCGGCCTTGCTGAAATTCCTCCAGCGCATTGATGCAGCGGATCAGCGTCGACTTGCCCGAACCCGACGGTCCACAGATCACGATACGCTCACCCCGCCCGACATTCAGATCGATGTCGCGCAGCACGTGAAATTCGCTGTACCATTTGTTGAGGCCCGCGACCCCGACGATCGGTTGGTCAGCCATTCATCGTCCTTTCGTCAGCTTCGCTTGTGCGCGTTGAGGCGGTGCTCGACGAACAGCGAGTAACGCGACATGCCGAAGCAGAACACGAAGTAGATCAGCCCGGTGAAGGCAAAGCCGGTGAACAGCGTCGTCGGCGTCGACCAGTTGGGATCGGCGAAGGCGGCGCGCAGCGAACCGAGCAGATCGAACAGCGCTACGATCGATACCAGCGAGGTGTCCTTGAAAAGCGCGATGAAGCTGTTGACGAGGCCCGGAATGACGTGGCGCAGCGCCTGCGGCAGAATGACCAGGCCGTTGATCTTCCAATACGACAGGCCGAGCGCACTCGCTGCCTCGGCCTGACCGCGCGGAATGGCAGCGAGGCCGCCGCGTATCACTTCGGCGTTGTAGGCGCCCGCGAACAGTGCGGTGCCGATCAGCACCCGCAGCAGATTGTCGATGGTGAAATTGCCCGGCAGGAACAACGGCAGCATGTAGGTGGCGAAGAACATCACCGTGATCAGCGGCACGCCGCGCCAGAACTCGATGAAGCCGATCGAGAACATGCGGATCAGCGGATAGTCCGAGCGTCGGCCCAGCGCCAACGCGATGCCGATCGGCATCGAGGCGACGATGCCGGTCACAGAGACGACCAGGGTCACCAGCAGTCCGCCCCATTGCCGCGTATCGACGATCGGCAGACCGCCGCGGTCGAGCCGCAGCGCCGCCACCACCACGACGATGCCGACGAAGATCGCCAGCGTGGTCAGTACCGCGCGTGCACCGTTGCGCAATCCGCTCAGCGCGAACACCAGGGCGACGGCGATCAGTGCGGTCAGGCCGAGATCGATCCAGACCGGCTGCGACGACGTCTGTATCCAATGATACAGCAGGCCCAGCGGCTCCATCGCCCACACCAGCGCAGTGGCAATCCACATCAGCGCCGTGCCGATGAGATGACCGGCGATCGAGCCCGACGACACCAACCGCAGCCCTGCTCCGGCGATGCTGCTGGCGACATTCGCCAGCGCTTCGACCGTCCAACTCACGCCAAAGCCGCCGATGCCGCCACCGTGCAGCAGGAAATACGCGACGATCGGAAAGGCGACGAAGAACAGCGTGGCGTTGAGACCCTTGGCTGGCGCGCGCGGGATCAGCAGCGGCGCGAGCAACAATGCCGCCAACGCGAACGTCAGATTGACGCGCCAGCGCTCGGGCTCCGGATAGAAGCCGTAGATGAACTGCATCGCCTTGGCCTGAATGAAGGGCCAGCAGGCTCCGACCGGATGGCCGGCAGTTTCGGCGAGGCACGCCGTGCGATTGCTGCCCTGCCAGACGGCATCGACGAACAGGAAGCGGATGGTCGGCACGATGGTGAGATACAGCAGAACGGCGCCGATGATCGTCAGCAGGATGTTGCCGGGCGAATTGAACAGCCGCCGCCGCGCCAGACCGAGCACACCCGGCCGATGCACAGGCGCCTCGCGGGCCGGCAGCATCTCTCCGCGGACGAAGCTGGTGGGAGTGACGGAACCGAGTTCGCTCATGCTTGCGAGGTCCTGGCGATCCGCCACGAATACAGGCTCATCAGCGCGCTGGTGACCAGCGAGATCAGCAAATACACCGCCATGGTGATGGCGATGACTTCGATCGCCTGCCCGGTCTGGCTCAGCGTGGTGCCGGCGAACACCGAGAACAGATCCGGATAACCGATCGCGACCGCCAGCGACGAGTTCTTGGTCAGGTTGAGATACTGATTGGTCAGCGGCGGCAGGATCACGCGCAGCGCCTGCGGGATGACGATGAGGCGCAGTGTCGCGCCGCGCGACAGGCCGAGCGAAGCGCCCGCCTCCATCTGGCCTTTCGGCACCGAGAGGATGCCGGCGCGCACCACTTCGGCGATGAAAGCCGCCGTGTAGGTCGACAGCGCCAACGTCAGCGCGACGAATTCCGGCGGCAGCCGCGAGCCGCCGGCGAAATTGAAGCCGCGCAGCACCGGCATTTCGAGGCCGAACGGCCGCCCGGCGATCAGCGCTGCGATCAGCGGCAGACCGACCAACAGGCCGAGCACGATCGGCCAAACCAGCAGCGGCTTGCCGGTCTGGTATAGCCGATGCCGCGCGTAAATCGGCAGAACGATCGCCGCGGCCAGCGCAATCCCGATTGCGATCAGGAAGCCATCGAGCCCGCCTCG
>NZ_BADD01000520.1 GCF_000333455.1 Rhodopseudomonas sp. B29 | reverse complement strand
CGCGGTCAGCGACGGGATCTGGCCGAGCTGCCGCTCCAGCGGCGCAGTGATCAGCGAGGCGACGACGTCCGGACTGGCGCCCGGAAGCTGCGTGGTCACCTGCACGGTCGGGAAATCGACCTGCGGCAACGCCGACACCGGCAGCGCCAAATAGCCGAGCGCACCGCCGATCAACAGCGCCACGCCGAGCAGCGAGGTGGCGATCGGACGCCGGATGAACGGCTCTGAAACGCTCATGAATGCAACCTCATGGCTGCAGACTCTCGCCTGCCTTCATAAGTCAAAATCGCCGCGGGCGAAGGCGTCACTGCGCCTTCGCGGCCCCGGATGAATCGCCGCCATTGGCCGGCGCCGCCTGCCCGGACTCGCCGCCTGTTTGGCCGCCGTCCTGGCGGTGGCGGCGATGCTTGCCTTGCTCGCCGGAGGCGTCGCCGCCCTCCTTCGCCTTCTGCGCGTCGCCGCCCGGCGGACCGCGGCGGCGCTTCTGCGGAGCCAGATCGGCCGTCGGTGTCTGGTCGTTGCGGCCGATCGTGACTTTGGCGCCTTCGGACAAGTTTGCGAAACCCGTCGTGACGACGCGGTCGCTGGCCGTCAGCCCGCTGGCGATGACCGCCTCGGTCTCGTTCTGCTGCGTCACCTTCACGGCCCGCGCCGCGACGATATCGCCCTCGCCGATCACGTAACTGAACGTGCCGGCCGGGCCACGCTGCACCGCCGACGACGGCACCGTCACGGCATCCTTGAGCGTATCGACCTTGAGCCGGACGTTGACGAACTGGCCGGGCCAAAGCTGGAATTTGGCGTTCGGAAATTCGGCCTTCAGCTTCACCGTGCCAGTGGTCTGGTCGACCTGATTGTCGATGCCGGTGAGCTTGCCGGTGTCGGCGACGGTGACGCCGTCATTGCCGAACACGTCGACCGGCAGCTCCGCCTTGGCGGCGGCATTGTTGACGCGGACGATCTGCTGCTGCGGCAGGCTGAACCACACCGCAATCGGCTGCAGCTGCGTCAGCACCACGATGCCGGTGGTATCGGAGGAGTGGACGATGTTGCCCTTGTCGACCTGCCGCAAGCCGGCGCGGCCGGAGATCGGCGCCACCACCTTGGTGTAGCTCAGCGTCGCCGCCGCGTTGTCGATTGAAGCCTGGTCGGAGCGCACCTGCGCTTCGAGCTGAGCCACGGTCGCCTTCTGCGTATCGGCCTGCTGCTTGGAGCCGGCGTTGGAGGCTGCGAGCTGCTGATAGCGCGTCAGGTCGATCCGGGCATTGGCGAGTTGCGCTTCGTCCTGCGCCTTCTTGGCGACCGCCTGATCATAGGTGGCCTGATAGAGCGCCGGATCGATTTCGGCGAGCACGTCGCCGGCTTTGACATCCTGGCCTTCGGTGAAGTTCACCGAGATCAGCTTGCCGTCGACTTGCGCCCGCACCGTCACCGTATTCAGCGCTCTGACCGAACCGACGCCGTCGAGATAGACCGGCACGTCCTTGACCTGCGGCGTGGCCGCCAGCACCGGCACGGCCATGTCGGGCCGACCACCCGGGCCACCTGCGCCAAATCCCGGGCGTCCCGTACTCGGCTTGTTATGGAACGCGCTCCAGGCGATCAGGCCCAACGCGGCCAGGATCCCCGCGGTCACGAGCCAAGCCACGAAACGCCGGCCCCAGCGGCGTCCCGGCTTGGCCGGCATCGTGCCAGCGGGCTTGGACTCATCCGGCTTAAAGAGCATTGACCGGCCTTTCCATCTTCGGCTCCCAGCCGCCCCCGAGCGCCTGGTACAGGCTCACGATCGCCAGGAATCGTGCAAGCCGGGTCTGAATGAGCGCGTCCTGCGCCGTAAACAGGGTGAGCTGCGTGTTCAGCACGGTGACGATGTCGGCAGTGCCGGCGCGGAGTTGCTGCTCCGACAGGTCGAACGCCCGCTTCGACGACGTCACGACATCCTGCTGCAGCCGCAGCCGATCGGTGTTCTGCCGAATGGACTCCAGCGCGTTGTCGACGTCGGCGAAGGCCGAGACCACGGTTTTGCGATAGGTCTGCAGCAACTCGTCCTGCTGGGCTTTGGTCAGATCGAAGTTCGCCTGGATCTTGCCGCCGTCGAAGATCGGCTGCGCGATCCCTGCGGCCAGGTTCGAGAACGTCGCCTGGGGCGTGAACAGCGAAGCCAGCACTGCACTCTGGTACCCGCCTTGCCCGGTCAGCGTGATGGTCGGGGAAGACTGCGCCCGCGCGCTGCCG
>NZ_BADD01000521.1 GCF_000333455.1 Rhodopseudomonas sp. B29 | reverse complement strand
CGTTTGCGGCCTCTCCGAATGGCGACAAGCTGAACAGCGATGACCCGACGCCGCTCGGTGTCCGCGTCCAGGTCCTGCTCGATCGGGCCCACTTTTCTTCCGGCGAGATCGACGGGCGGCTCGGTGAGAACGCCAAAAAGGCACTACGCGCCTACAGCGAAGCTCAGCAACTGCCGAGCTCCGATCAGATGTCGGCCGACGTCTGGAGCAAGCTGTCGACCGACAACCGCCCGGTGTTGACGACCTACACGCTGACGAAAAAGGACGTCGATGGACCTTTCGTGAAGAGGCTGCCAACCAAGATGGAGGCCATGAAGCGATTGCCGCGGCTCGGCTACACCAACGCGTCGGAAGAACTGGCCGAACGATTCCACATGAGCCGTGGGCTCTTGGCCGCGCTCAATCCCGGGCAGCATTTCAAGATGGCCGGTGACACCATCACGGTGGTCGACACCACGCCCGCGGCCCCAACCACCGACAAGGCCCAGCGTGTCGAGGTCGACAAGACGCGGCAGACCGTGAAGGTGTTCGACAGCGCCAATCAGATGATCGCCTTCTATCCCGCGACCGTCGGCAGCGAAGAGAAGCCGTCGCCCAGCGGCACCCTGAAGGTCACCGAGATCAGCCCGAACCCGTTCTATCGCTACAATCCCGACTATCACTTCAAGGGTGTGAAATCCCGCAAGCCGTTCGAGATCAAGCCCGGTCCGAACAATCCGGTTGGCATCATGTGGATCGGCCTGTCGGCGCAAGGCTACGGCATTCACGGCACGCCCGAACCCGGCAAGGTGTCGAAGGCCGAGTCGCACGGCTGCGTGCGGCTGACCAATTGGGACGCCCAGCGCATCGCCGGATTGCTGAGCAAAGGCACCCCGGTCGATTTTGTCGACGGACCGCAGTGATCGCCACGACCGAAGCCACCACTTCGGGGCGTTTCCGGCCGGCAGAAAGCATTTTGCAAATGCCAATTATTGCTGCTTATGTCTAAATATGAACGGGAAATCCATCGTCGAGCTCGAAGCCCTGCGCGGGCTGGCGGCTATCGTGGTTCTGCTCCACCATTTCATGCTCGGCTTCACCCCGCGACTGCACGGCCTGCTCTATCCTGAGCAGCCGTTGTCGCTGTTTGGCACGCCGGCCTTCGCGCTCGTCAACGGCTCAGCAGCCGTCATCATCTTCTTTGTGTTGTCCGGCTTCGTGCTGACCTTGGGTCTGTTCCGTTCGGGGAGTTTGGCGCAGGCAATCACGGGGGCAGCGAAGCGATGGCCACGCCTTGCCGTGACCGTGATGATTACCTGCGGCTTTGCGGGTCTGCTCATGGCCTTGCAGAGCTACGCAAACATCGAGGCCGGCAAGTCGATCCCGTCATTGTGGCTGGGGTGGTTCTACACCTGGACCAGCACCGGAATCCTGGAGATTCCGAAGGCCGTCAACCAGGGAGCGCTGACGTTCTTCAATCGCGCCAGTAGCTACAACAGCAACCTCTGGACGATGTACTACGAGTTCTGGGGAAGCATGATCGCCATCGGGGCGGCCATGGCGTATATGCGCTTTCCACGCGAGCGCGATGCCAAGATCTTCCTCGCCGTGGCTTTCGTCGTGTCGTTCATTTTCAGTCCCTTCATGAGCTGCTTCCTCGTCGGCGTGTGGCAAGCGAAGCTCTACAGCCAGGGGCGGACATGGCAGTGGCGCGGCTGGCAGGTCCCGGCTGCAGCCGTCATCATCGTGTTGCTGCTCGGCTACCACGAAAACCTCATATCGGCCCGCGCCGAAGGTTCCTACGCGGTCCTCAACCCGATCACTTCGCTTCAGCCGCTCCGCCTGCGCGTCCTGTTCCATACCGTCGCGGCCGTGCTGCTGATCAACGCATTCCTCAGTCTCGGCAGCATCCGGATGCTGTTCGGAGGGCAAATCGGAAAGGCACTCGGATTCTTGTCGTTCCCGATCTACCTCGTTCAGATTCCGATCATCTGCTCCTTGTCGGCCTTTGTCTTCTTGAAGATGGACGGCACTCCTGACTCGCTCAAGGTGATCGCGACTTTCGCCGTCACTGTGGCCGCCACCTTGCTGCTCGCGCTGCCCGTCGCCTATTTCGATCGATGGTGGGTCAGAACGCTCAACAGGCTGGTGGCCGGTCCTGCCGGCTGGCTCCGGACCACGATCGCCGAAGCGGCGCCGCTCAGGCTGTTCGAGCGCAGCCGACAGGCGCCCTGAACTGAAGCGTCCGGGTCGAACGGCGTTATCCGCGTCGCCTGCGCCAGTCGCGCTTCTTCGGCTTCGGCGCCAGCTCCGGCAGTTCCTTCTGCACCTGCCGAAACCGCACGAGCATCCGGTCGAAGCTCGCCAGCAGCGCGGTCTCGATGTCGGGACGATCTTGCAGCCGCGACAGCAGCATCGCCGCAGCCTCGAGCGTCGATAGTCCGTCGCGGCGTGGCTCCTTGCGCAGCTTGCCGTAACGCGACGGCGCGGCCGGATCGAGGATCACGCGGGTGCATTTCAGCATCCAGGCGTTGCGCCACCACAGCGCCTTGGCCTGGCTCCAGGTGCCGTCGAGCAGCACCACGCCTTCGATATCCTCGAGCACCGCATCCTGATGCGGCAGAGGTTGGCCCTTGCTATCGATTGCCAGCACGTCACGGCCGTGCGCCAGTTCGGCGGCATGCGCCGAGCCGAGATACAGCACGGCCCAGCGCGACGGATCGTCGACCGGGCGGCCGAGCGCTTTGGCGAGGCTCGGCCACGACAGGCCGATCTTCACCACCGCGTCCTTGAAATGCTGCGCCGTCAGTCGCGCCGTGCCGAGGGCGCGGTCCTGCTCCTGCGGGTGCTGCAGAATCAGCAGCTTGATCCGGCTTTGCAGCGGCTCGACGCTGTCGCAGATGCACAGCGGCAGCGGCTTGCCGCAGCGCGGGCAGTCGGCGACGACCTCGGTCGCAGCCGCATCATGGGGTTCGTCGGTCATCACGGGCCTATTCGGCCGGGGCCGCGAGCGGCGCCTGGCGTCGCCGGCGGCGCTGGCGCAGCCGGTCGATCAGAAGATAAATCACTGGCGTGGTGTACAGCGTCAGCACCTGAGACACCAGCAGGCCGCCGATGATGGTGATGCCCAGCGGCCGGCGCAGCTCCGTGCCGGGACCGACCGCGACCACCAGCGGGATCGCGGCGAACATCGCAGCGAGAGTAGTCATCAGGATCGGCCGGAAGCGGACGATGCAAGCCTCGAAGATCGCCTCGGCCGACGGCAGCCCGCGCTGGCGTTCGCCCTCCAGCGCGAAGTCGACCATCATGATGCCGTTCTTCTTCACGATGCCGATCAGCATGATGATGCCGACGAAGGCGATCACCGTCAGCGGCGTCCCCGTGACCTGCAGCGCCAGCAACGCACCGAGGCCGGCCGAGGGCAGCGTCGAGATGATGGTGATTGGATGCGCCAGACTCTCGTAGAGCACGCCGAGCACGATATACATCGCTGCGAACGCTGCCAGGATCAGTAGCGGCTGTGCGCTGTTGGACTTGCCGAGGTCGCCGGCATTGCCGTCGAACGAACCGCGAATGCCTTCCGGCATGTGCAGCTCGTCGACGGCGCGCTGGATATTATCGGTGGCCGTCTGCAGCGGCACGTCGGGCAGCGTGTTGAACGAGATCGTCGTCGAAGGCACCGATTGCGAGTGATACACCGCCAGCGGCGACAGCCCACGCGTGGCGTGCACCACAGCCGACAATGGCACCTGGGAGCCGCTCGAACTATCAGCGTAGATGTGGTCGAGATCGGTCGGATCGACCTGGAATTTAGGATCGATCTCCAGCACCACCTGATATTGGTTGCGCTGGGTGTACACGGTCGAAATCTGGCGCTGTGAGAATGCGTTGTTGAGCGCGTTGTCGATATCCTGAACCTTGACGCCGAGCTGCGACGCCCTTGTGCGATCGATCGACAGCGTCAATTGCAGGCCACCATCGTCGCGATCGCTGGAGACGTCGGTGATTCCTTCCACCGTCTGCATGCGTTTGCTGACGATCGGCCCCCACTGCTGCAACAGGCCGAGATCCGTCGAGGACAACGTGTACTGATAGTTGGAGTCGCTCTGGCGGCCGCCGGCGCGCAGATCCTGAGCAGCAAACATGAACAGGCGGATGCCGGCGACACGGCCCAGATTGCGCCGCATCCGGTCGATCACCTGGTCGGTGGTGAGGCCATCGCGCTCGGCGAGCGGCTTCAAATTGATGAACATGGTGCCCCGATTGGAACCGCCGCCGCCCGGCCCGCCTCCTCCGCCCAGCACCGAGCCGACGCCATTCACCGCAGGATCGGCCATCACGATGTCGGCGAGCTCCTCCTGCAGCTTGCGCATCGCCTGGAACGAGATGTCGGCCGAGGCGCGCGTCGCGCCGATGACGAAGCCGGAATCGTCGCTCGGGAAGAGCCCCTTCGGGACCTTGATGTAGAGCACGACCGTCAGCGCGATCGTCGCCACAAACACCAGCATGGTGAGGCCGGGAAAGCCCAGCACCGCGCGCAGCGTGAAAGCGTAGAACCTGACAATCCCATTGAGCGTACCCTCGACGATCCGATCGAACAGATTGTGTCGCGGCGTCGCTTCGGCGCGGATGTAGTGCGCGCAGATCATCGGCGTGATGGTCAGCGATACGACGGTCGAAACCGCGATCGCGAAGGTAAGCGTCAGTGAGAATTCGCGCAGCAGGCGGCCGACCAGCCCGGTCATGAAGATCAGCGGCGCGAAGGCCGCGACCAGCGACAGGCTGATGGACAGCACCGTAAAGCCTATCTGCCGCGCCCCCGCCATCGCCGCCGGCAGCGGCGCCATGCCGTGCTCGAGATTGCGGTACATGTTCTCGATCATCACGATGGCGTCGTCGACCACAAAGCCGACCGCGATCGCCAACGCCATCAGCGACAGATTGTTGATCGAGAAGCCGAGCGCCCACATGCCGGCGCAGGTGCCGGCCAGCGCCAGCGGCACCGAGATGCCCGCCGCGATCGTCGGCGTCAGCCGGCGCAGGAACACGAACACCACCACCATCACCAGCACGACGGTGGCCAGCAGCGTCCATTGCATGTCGTCGACGCTGGCGCGGATGGTGCCGGTGCGGTCGGTGACGACCGAGATGTCGACACCGGCCGGGATCCACTGCTTCAGCTCGGGAATCAGCGCTTTGACGCGGTCGACGGTTTCGATGACATTGGCGTCGCCCTGTTTGGTGATCTGAATCAGCACCGCAGGCTGCTTGTTGAACCAGGCAATCTGCCGGCTGTTGCGCGTCGCATCCGAGACGGTGGCGACATCGGACAGCCGCAACGTCCCGGCCACCGGATCGCTCTTCACGACGATATCGGCGAACTGCGCGGCCCGGCGCATCTGCGGATTGGTCGCGATGGTCTCGCTGAGCCGCTGCCCGTCGAACGCACCGACCGGCCCGATCGCATTGGCGTTGACGATCGCGGTGCGTACATCATCGGTCGAAATGCCGGCGTTGGAGAGAGCCACGGGATTCAGCGCAATGCGCACTGCCGGCTGATCGGCGCCCGACACTGTGACATCACCGACGCCCGGCACCTGCGAGATGCGCTGGGCCAGCACGGTGTCGGCCACGTCGTAGATTGCGCTGGTCGGCATCGTCTTCGACGTCAACGCCAGAATGAATACCGGCGCGGCCGCCGAATTGAACTTGCGGAAGGTCGGCAACGTCGGCAGGTCGCTGGGCAGATCGCTGACCGCCGCGTTGATGGCGCCCTGGACATCGCGTGCGGCCCGATCGAGATTGCGGCCGATCGAGAACTGCAGCTGAATCCGCGTGGTGCCGAGCGAACTCGTCGACGTCATCTGGTCGAGCCCGGAAATCTCGCCGAGCCGCCGCTCCAGCGGCGCCGCGACCGTCGAGGCCATGACCGACGGATCTGCGCCCGGCCGTGTCGCCGACACCATCACCATCGGAAAATCGACGTTGGGAAGCGCCGCGACGGGCAGAAATACGTAAGCGACGATCCCGACCAGCAGCAGTCCGATCGCCAGCAGCGTGGCGGCGACCGGCCTGCGAATGAACGGGTCGGAGATCGACGCCATCTAAAGCGCCTCCCCGGCGCCGGCCAGCGGCGCGTCCGGCGTGGTGGGCGGCACCGGCGGCAGCGCGCGCTCAAGCCGGCGATTGATGCGGTCGAGCGCAAGGTAGATGACCGGCGTCGTGTAGAGCGTCAGCACCTGACTCACCAACAGGCCGCCGATGATCGAGATGCCGAGTGGAAAGCGCAGCTCCGAGCCGGTGCCGCTCTCGACCGCCAATGGCAGCGCACCGAACAACGCCGCCAGCGTCGTCATCATGATCGGGCGGAAGCGCAGCAAGCACGCCTGCACGATCGCGTCATAAGACGACAGACCCCGGTGCCGCTCGGCCTCGAGCGCAAAGTCGATCATCATGATGGCGTTCTTCTTGACGATGCCCATCAACAGGATGATGCCGATCAGACCGATCACCGACAGATCCTGCCCGAACAGCATCAACGCCAGGATGGCGCCGACGCCGGCAGACGGTAGCGTCGATAGAATGGTGATCGGATGGATGTAGCTCTCGTAGAGCACGCCGAGCACGATGTAGATCGTCACGATCGCCGCCAGGATGAGCCAGGGCTGGCCGTTCAGCGCCTTGGCGAATTCGGCGGCGTCACCATAGAAGATGCCGACGATAGAACTCGGCATGCCTATGCGCGTCTCGATGTTCTTGATTTCCTGGACGGCCTCACCGAGCGAAGCGCCGGGCGCCAGATTGAAGCTCAGCGTTGCGGAAGGAAACTGCGCCTGATGCGAGATCGCCAACGGTGCCGTGGTGCGCTTCAGCTCGGCCACCGCCGAAATCGGCACCTGGGCGCCGGCATTGCCGGCGACGTAGAGCTTGGACAGGATCGACGGATCCTTCTGATACATCGGCATCGCTTCCAGGACGACGCGATACTGGTTGGCCTGGCCATAGATCGTCGAGATCTGCCGCTGCGCGAAGGCGTCATTGAGCGCGTCGTTGACGGCCTGGACGTTGACGCCCAGCTGACCGGCGCGCTGGCGGTTGATGTCGAGCGCGGCGCGCAGACCCGTCTGTTGGTTCTCAGACGAGACGTCGCGGAACACCGCATCGCGGCGCAGTTCAGAAACCAGCCGACTGGCCCAAGTCGACAGCTCGGCGGCGTCGGTCGCGGTCAGCACGTACTGATATTGCGAGCGACTCGACTGCGTCGAGATCTGCACGTCCTGTACGGCCTGGAAATACACCGTCATGCCGGGAATGCCGGCGACACGCTGCTTCAGCCGGTCGATCACCTCGGAAACGTCTGAGTTGCGTTGCCCCGCGCGGCCGCAGCGTGAGCACCAGACGGCCGACATTAGGCGTCGGATTGACCGAGCCGGCGCCGATCGCCGACACCACGCCGACGACATCCGGGTCGGCCTTGATGGCGGCTGCCGTCTCGATCTGGCGCGCTTTCATCTCGGCGAACGACACATCAGGCCCGGCTTCCGTCACTGCGGTGATCGAGCCTGTGTCCTGCAACGGCAGGAAACCCTTCGGCGCGATCGCGTAGAGCCCCAGCGTCGCCACGATGGTCAGCAGCGTCACCACCAGCGTGGCGCGCTGATGTTTCAGCACCCAGAGCAGGCTGCGGTGATAGGCCTCGGCGCCGCGGTCGATCCAGGCGGTGATGGTGGCGAGGCCCGGGATCTGCCACTCGTCGCGCGTGTGCTTGAGCAGCCGCGAACACATCATCGGCGTCAGCGTCAGCGACACGATCGCCGAGGTGACGACCGCAATCGTCAGCGTCAGCGCAAATTCGCGGAACATGCGACCTACAAGGCCGGACATAAACAATAGCGGGATGAACACCGCGATCAGCGACATCGTCAGCGAGATCACGGTGAAACCGATCTCGGAGGCGCCGGACAGTGCCGCCTGCATCGGGCTTTCGCCCTCCTCCATGTGGCGGACGATGTTCTCGATCATGACGATGGCGTCGTCGACGACGAAGCCGGTGCCGATGGTCAGAGCCATCAGCGACAGGTTGTCGAGGCTGAAGCCGGCGAAATACATGATGCCGAACGACGTGATCAGCGACAGCGGCAGCGCCACGCCGGCGATGATGGTCGCCCGCATCGAGCGCAGGAACAGCAACACCACCAGCGTCACCAGCAAGACGCTGAGGATCAGCGTGAACTGCACGTCGTGCACCGAAGCGCGGATGGTGACAGTGCGGTCGCTGACGATGGTCAGCTTGACCCCGGCCGGGATCGCCTTCTGCACCTTCGGGATCTCGTCGCGGATGCCCTTGACCACGTCGATGACGTTGGCGCCGGGCTGGCGCTGGATGTCGATGACCACCGCCGGCGTGCCTTGGTACCAGGCGCCGGTCTTCTCGTTCTCCAGCCCGTCGATAATGTGGGCGACGTCGCCGATGGTGACCGGCGAACTGTTGCGATAGGCGACGATGATCGGCTTGTAGGCCTCGGCGGCGCTGATCTGGTCGTTGGCTGCGATGGTGTAGGATTGCTGTGCGCCGTCGAGCGAGCCCTTCGGGCCCGACACATTGGCGTTGGCGATCGCCGTGCGCAGATCCTCCATCGAAATGCCGTAAGCGGCGAGGCGCGCCATATCGGCCTGAACCCGCACCGCCGGCTTCATGCCACCCAGCACCGACACCCGGCCGACGCCGGAGATTTGCGCCAGGCGCTGGGACAGCAGCGTGTCGGCGATGTCGCTCATCGCCCGCAGCGACGAGGTGTCGGAGGTCAGCGCCAGCGTCATCACGGGCGCATCCGCCGGGTTCACCTTGGCGTAGACCGGCGGATACGGCAGGTTCTTCGGCAGGACACCGGCCGCCGCATTAATCGCCGCCTGGACGTCCTGCGTGGCGCCGTCAATGTCGCGGTTGAGGTCGAACTGGAGCTGCACCTGGCTGACGCCGAACGACGAGGTCGAGGTCATCGCGGTCAGCGACGGGATCTGGGGCCTCGGCTACATCATGTGGCGCGAAGGCGGCGAGGGCGCCGGTCCGCTTGCTAACAACATCGGTCCGGAGCGCACCGAAGCGATCCGCGCCGCGCTCGGCCTCAAGGCAGGCGACGCCGCGTTCTTTGTCGCCGGTGATCCGGCGAAGTTCGTCAAGTTTGCCGGGCTGGCGCGCACCCGCGTTGGTGAAGAGCTCAACCTTGTCGACAAGGATCAGTTCGCGCTGGCCTGGGTCGTCGACTTCCCGATGTACGAGTACAACGAGGACGACAAGAAGGTCGACTTCTCGCACAACCCGTTTTCGATGCCGCAGGGCGGCATGGGCGCGTTGACGTCGCTGGATCCGCTGACCATCAAGGCGTTCCAGTACGACATCACCTGTAACGGCTACGAGATCGCTTCCGGTGGCATCCGCAATCATCGCCCCAGGCGAT
>NZ_BADD01000522.1 GCF_000333455.1 Rhodopseudomonas sp. B29 | reverse complement strand
CTGATCTCGACGCATCAGGCCGGCATGATCGGCGTGACGCTGGTTCTGCTGATCCTGCTGTACTTCTTCTTCCAGTATACCCGCGTCGGTCTCGCCATGCGGGCCGCGGCGGCCCAGCCTGAATCGGCCCGGCTGGTCGGCATCAACACTTCGTGGATGGTGGCGCTGGGCTGGGGCATGGCGGCGGCGATCGGCTCGATCGCCGGCATGCTGATCGCCCCGGTGGTGTTCCTCGAACCGAACATGATGGGCGGCGTGCTGATCTACGGCTTTGCCGCGGCGGTGCTCGGTGGATTGACCAGCCCGCTCGGTGCCGTGGTCGGTGGTTTTCTGGTCGGCGTCTTCGAGAACCTCGCCGGCACCTACATCCCGGGCGTCGGCAACGAGCTGAAACTGCCGATCGCGCTGGCCTTGATCATCACCGTCCTGGTCGTCCGCCCCAATGGCCTGTTCGGCCGCACCATCGTCAAGCGAGTCTGAGCCATGAGCGCGCTGCAGGAAATCGTCGACTCCACGCCGATCGAGACCACGCCGAAGAAATACATGGCACTCGGCACCTACTCCTCCATCTTGGTGGTGGCGCTGCTGTGCGTCGCACCGCTGTTCATGAAGAACTTCGTCATCTTCCAGATGACGATGGTGCTGATCTACGCCATCGCGGTTCTGGCGCTGAACATCCTGACCGGCGGTTCGGGTCAGTTCTCGCTCGGCCAGAGCGCGTTCTACGCCGTCGGCGCCTATACGGCGGCGATTCTGATGGAGAACTTCAACGTCAACTACGCCCTGACGCTGCCGGTGTGCGGCGCCCTGTGCTTCGTGTTCGGCTATCTGTTCGGCCTGCCGGCGTTGCGGCTGTCCGGAATCTATCTGGCGCTCGCGACTTTCGCGCTCGCCACGGCGATGCCGCAGCTGCTCAAGCTCAACTACTTCGAAGGCTGGACCGGCGGCGTCCAGGGTCTCGTCGTCACCAAGCCGGACGCCCCGTTCGGGCTGCCGGTGTCGCAGGACATGTGGCTCTATTACTTCACGCTGGCGGTCTCGATGGCGATTTACGTCGCCTCGGTGAACCTGCTGAAATCGCGGTCCGGCCGGGCCATGATGGCGATCCGCGACAACGAGATCGCGGCGTCCGCCATGGGCGTCGACGTCGCCCGTTACAAGACGCTGGCGTTCGGCGTCTCGGCGGGCATCACCGGCGTCGCCGGCGCGCTCGGCGCCATCGCGGTGCAGTTCGTCGCGCCGGACAGCTACACCATCCAGCTCGCCATCGCGCTGTTCCTCGGCATGGTGGTCGGCGGCGTGGGTTGGCTCCCGGGATCGATCGTCGGTGCCGCGTTCATCGTGTTCGTGCCCAACATCGCCGAAGGCGTCTCCAAGGGTCTGTCG
>NZ_BADD01000523.1 GCF_000333455.1 Rhodopseudomonas sp. B29 | reverse complement strand
GCCGCCGCCTTGTTGGGCTGCGCCAGCGAGGCGAAGGTTTTGCCTTCAGCGGCGAGGCGGGCGAGTAGCGGGGCCGGCTCCAGCGACGGATCGTTGGTCTGCTTCGCATAGAGCGCCAGCCGCTCGGCGATGTGCTTGAGGCCGACGCTGTCGGCATAGTGCATCGGGCCGCCGCGATAGACCGGCCAGCCGTAGCCGTAGATCCACACCACGTCGATGTCGGACGGCCGCGCCGCGATGTGTTCTTCGAGGATGCGGGCGCCCTCGTTGATCATCGGATAGACCATACGCTCGAGGATCTCCTGATCGTCGATGGCGCGGCGCTTGAGGCCGAGCTTGGCCAGCGTCTGGTCGATCAGCGTCTCGACTTCCGGATCGGGCAGCGGCGCGCGCGAGCCCTGTTCGTACTTGTAGTAGCCCTTGCCGGTCTTCTGGCCGAAGCGGCCGGCTTCGCACAAAGCGTCGGCGATCTCGGACTTGATGCCGCGGTCCTTGCGCGAGCGCCAGCCGATGTCGAGGCCGGCGAGATCACCCATCGCGAACGGGCCCATCGGCATGCCGAACTTGGTGACGACGCCGTCGACCTGCTGCGGCAGCGCGCCTTCGAAAAGCAGCTTCTCGGCCTGCTTGCTACGCGCCGCCAGCATGCGATTGCCGACGAAGCCGTCGCAGACGCCGACCACGACCGGCACCTTGGCGATCTTCTTGGCCACCGACACCGCGGTCATCAGCGCATCCGGCGCCGTCTTGGCGCCGCGCACGATCTCGCACAGCTTCATGACGTTGGCAGGCGAGAAGAAGTGCATGCCGACCACGTCCTGCGGCCGCTTGGTGGTGGCGGCTATCTCGTCGATGTTGAGATACGACGTGTTGGAGGCCAGCACGGCGCCGGGCTTGGCGTAGGCGTCGATTGCGGTGAAGACTTCCTTCTTCACCGCCATGGTTTCGAACACCGCCTCGATGATCAGGTCGGCGTCCTTGACGTGCTCGAGGCCGACCTTGCCGTCGATCAGCGCCATGCGCTTGGCCGGCGCATCGGCCGGGATGCCGCCGCGCGCCGCGGTCGCCTCGTAGTTCTTCTGCATGATGCCGAGGCCGCGCTTGAGCTGCTCCTCGCCGGTCTCGATCAGCGTCACCGGAATGCCCGCATTGGCGAACGACATCGCGATGCCGCCGCCCATCGTGCCGGCGCCGATGATCGCCGCGCGCGCCACCGGGCGCGGCTTCGTGCTCTCCGGCACGCCGTCGATCTTGGCGGCCTCACGCTCGGCGAAGAACGCGTAGCGCTGCGCCTTCGACTGTTCGCTGACGACGAGCTTGAGGAAGCCTTCGCGCTCTTTCTTCAATGCTTCGTCGAACGGGTAGTCGAGCCCGGCCGCGATCGCGTCGGCGCAGGCGAAAGGCGCTTCGAGGCCGCGGGTCTTCTTGGTCATCGCCGCGACCGCATTGGTGAAGATCGAGCGGTCGGCCCGCGCCGCCGCGATCTTGCTGTCGTCGTCGCGCAGACGGCGCAACGGACGCTTCTCGGCCAGCACCTTGTGGGCGAAGGCTTCGGCGCCCGGCACGAGCTCGTCGACGATTTCGTCGACCAGGCCGTGCTGCGCGGCTTCGGGCGCCTTGATCGGATCGCCGCCGAGGATCACTTTGACGGCAAGCTCGACACCGACCGCACGCGGCAGTCGCTGCGTGCCGCCGGCCCCCGGCAGCAGGCCGAGCTTGACCTCGGGCAGACCGAGCCGCGCGTCTTTGACCGCCACACGGAAATGACAGCCGAGCGCGACTTCGAGACCGCCGCCGAGCGCGGTGCCGTGAATAGCAGCGATCGTCGGCTTGGGTGAATTCTCCAGCGCGGCGATGACGTCGTTGAGCGCCGGCGGCTGCGGCGGCTTACCAAACTCGGTGATGTCGGCACCGGCGATGAAGGTACGCCCCGCGCAGGTCAGTACGATGGCCTGCACTTCGGGATCGGCGACCGCTGCCGTGACGTTGTCGAGAATGCCGCGGCGAACGGCCGCACTGAGTGCATTGACCGGCGGACTATCGATGGTGACGATGGCGACGACGCCGCGGCGCTCGCGTTTGACGACTTCGGTCATTCGGGCTGTCTCCTCGTTGCGTTTCTTAACTTGCGTGTTCTTGGCATGCTCGATCCGCAATCGATCCGAAGCGAGCGCTGTTGCGGTGCGGCATCATCCCGATCAAGTGCATTTCGCACTGCGAAACTTAATTCCACATCTTGACAGGCAGGGTTATTTTGAAGAGCGTCGCTTGTCAACGACGCGCATCATCAATCGATCGTGCAGGGAATGAAACGCCAGTCCAAGAAGACCGCCAGCGACCGCAACTTCGTCGTCGCCTTGTCGCGCGGACTGGAAGTGCTGCGGGCATTCGGCCCCCATGACGGCCTGCTCGGCAATCAGGAATTGGCGGCGCGTACCAAGCTGCCGAAGCCGACCATCTCCCGACTCACCTACACGCTGACCAAGCTCGGCTATCTGACCCAGGTTCCGCGTTTCGAAAAATATCAGCTCGCGCCGGCGGCGATGTCGCTGGGCTACGCCGCGCTCGCCAATCTCGGCATCCGTCATTTGTCACAGCCCTACCGCGACGAATTGATGCAGCAGACCGGCGGCGCCGTCGCGGTCGGCGCGCGCGACCGGCTGAGCATGATCTATGTCGGGCAGGCGCGATCGAGCCTCACCGTCGGCGTGCAGCTCGACGTCGGCTCGAAGATTCCGATCGCCACCACGGCGATGGGTCGGGCCTTCGTGTGTGCGCTACAAGGCGAAGAACGCGCGGCACTGCTACGCGATATGCGCGAGCACTATGGCAGCCGTTGGCCGCGCATCAAGGAAGGCCTCGAGCGCGCCGAGGAAATGGTCGCCGAGCACGGCTTCGCGATTTCGTCGGGCGAATGGCACGACGATGTCGGCGCCGCCGGCGTGGTGATGACGATGAGCGACGGAACCGGGCCCTACGCGTTCAATTGCGGAGCACCGGCATTTCGCTTCACGGAAGAGCGGCTGATCAACGACATTGGACCGCGCCTCGTCACGATGGTAAGACAAATCGAAGCGGCGCTCGGGGGAACGGCGTCGCCGATAACAAGAAAAACAGACAATAAGAAAACAAAACCAGGAGGGAAACTTGCCCGTGTCGTGGAGGGTATCAGGTAGTCGCTGTCGTGCAGTGATTCAGCCAGCGACTGGCACTAACAGGCCGAGCCCGCAGGGCGGCCGCCGATGATGCAGGCGACATCTTCAGACAGCGCAGCACCGCTCCTCGCGGTGCGCGATGTCAGCGTCGTGTTCGGCGGCATCGTCGCGCTGAACGGCGTTTCGTTCGACATGAAGAAGGGTCAGATCCTCGGACTGATCGGCCCCAACGGCGCGGGCAAGACCACGCTGTTCAACTGCCTGTCGCGGCTCTATCAGCCGAGCAAGGGTGACATCCTGCTCGACGGTGAGAGCATTCTGTCTCGGCCCGCGCATCGCATCGCCGAGATCGGCATCGGTCGCACGTTCCAGAACGTCGCGCTGTTTCCCAATCTCAGCGTGCTCGACAACGTCCGCGTCGGCACGCATTCCCGCACGAATAGCGACATCGTCTCGGACTCGCTGCGTCTGCCTTGGGTGCGCAGCGGCGAGAAGGCGATGAACAAGCGGGTCGACGAGATCCTCGGTTATCTCGATCTGCGCGAAGTCGCCCACACCACGGTGAGCGGCCTGCCGTTCGGCACCCAGAAGCGCGTCGAACTGGCGCGCGCCCTCGCCGCCGAGCCGAAGATCCTGCTGCTCGACGAGCCCGCCGGCGGCCTCAATCACGAAGAGGTCTACGTGCTCGGTGACCTCGTCCGCCGCATCCGCAACGATCGCGGCGTCACCGTTCTGCTGGTCGAGCATCACATGGGCATGGTGATGTCGACCGCCGATCATGTCGTCGCGCTGAACTTCGGCAAGAAGCTAGCAGAAGGGACGCCGACCGAGGTGCAAAACAACGCCGACGTGATCAAGGCGTATCTCGGGAGCAAGGATCAATGACCGCGATGCTCAATGTGCGCGACCTGCGCGCTTATTACGGTCAGGTCCAGGCGCTGCACGGACTCGAATTCGACCTGCACGAAGGCAGCCTCACCACCCTGCTCGGCGCCAACGGCGCCGGCAAGACCACGACGCTGCGCGCCATCTGCAACATGGTGCGTTCGACCGGCGCGGTCGAATTCGAAGGCAAGACGATCAACAAGAGTTCGACCGAAGCCATCGTCAAGCTCGGCATCGCCCATGTGCCACAGGGCCGCGGCACCTTCACCACCATGACGGTGGAGGAAAACCTCGCCCTGGGTGCGATCAGCCGCAAGGACCATAAGGCGATCGCCTCCGACATCGAGCGGATGTACGCGCACTTCCCGGTCCTGGAGAAGCGGCACACTCAGCAGGCCGGCACATTGTCGGGCGGTGAACAGCAGATGCTGGCGGTCGCACGGGCGCTGATGCTGCGGCCGCGGCTGATGCTGCTCGACGAGCCGTCGTTCGGCCTGGCGCCGCTGATCGTGCGCGACCTGTTCAAGATCCTCGGCAAGATCAACCGCGAGGACAAGGTCACGATCCTGGTGGTCGAGCAGAACGCGCAACTCGCGCTCGAACTCGCCGACAAGGCCTACGTGATCGAGACCGGACGCATCGTGATGTCGGGCAGCGCGGACCAGATCGCCTCGAACGAGGACGTCCGCAAATCCTATCTGGGCTACTGAGGGAGGCTGGCCATGGATCTGTTTCTCAACCAAGTGCTGGCCGGCATCGCCACCGGCGCGATCTATGCCTGCATGGCGCTCGCCGTGGTGATGATCTATCAGGCGATCGATCACCTCAATTTCGCTCAAGGCGAAATGGCGATGTTTTCGACGTTCGTCGCCTGGCAATTGATGCAATGGGGCGTGCCCTATTGGGGCGCCTTCGTGCTGACGCTGGCGTTTTCGTTCGCGGGCGGCGTCGTCATCGAGCGCGCGTTGTTCAAGCCGCTCGGCAACGCACCGATCCTGACCCACGTGGCCGGCTTCATCGCGCTGTTCTCGATCATCAACTCGGTCGCGGGCCTGACCTGGGACTTCACCATCAAGCAATTCCCCTCGCCGTTCGGCTCGTCGCCGTTCCTCGGCAGCCAGCTGATCTCGACGCATCAGGCCGGCATGATCGGCG
>NZ_BADD01000524.1 GCF_000333455.1 Rhodopseudomonas sp. B29 | reverse complement strand
CGTCACGTCGAAGCCGCCGGGGACGATCGAGTGGGAGTGATCTAAGCTCGTTCAGACTGTTTTGTTGTGTGCCGGAAATGCAGCGACGCGCTCCGGATGAAAATCTTGATGTATGGGCGATGCGTTT
>NZ_BADD01000525.1 GCF_000333455.1 Rhodopseudomonas sp. B29 | reverse complement strand
CAGCACGCGAAACACCGCGGCGCCGCCATGGCCGTGCAGCGGCTTCATTACCACTGCGCCATGCTCGGCGCGGAAGGCGTTGATCTCGTCCTTGTCGCGGCTGATCAGGGTCGGCGGCATCAGTTCGGTGAAATCCATCACGAACAGCTTCTCGGGCGCGTTGCGCACGCTCGATGGATCGTTGACCACCAGCGTATGCGGATGGATGCGCTCGAGCAGATGCGTCGAGGTGATGTAAGCGAGGTCGAACGGCGGATCCTGGCGCAGCAGCACGACGTCGAAGTCGCGCATATTGGTGCGCTCGGGCTCGCCGAGCGTGAAGTGATCGCCCTCCTGATCGCGCACGCTGAGCTTCTGCACCGGCGCCACCACATCGCTGCCGCGCAGCGAAAGCCTGTCGGGCGTGTAGTAGGAAATCTGATGGCCACGCTTCTGGGCTTCGAGCAGCAGCGCGAAGGTGGAATCGCCGCGGATGTTGATGCGCGCGATCGGATCCATCTGGACGGCGACTTTGAGGGGCATGGGTGTTCCGGGATTTCAGCAGGGGGCGGGAAGATAGGACACTCAGGCGCTGGCGTCGAATGCGCCCGGCACATGCTGGGGCAGCCGTTTCGGCGCGACCAGCACGGCGTCGAAGCGCAGTTCGCAAGCGGCGTGGTCGGGATTGGCGGCGAGCCAGGCTTCCGTGGCGGCGATGATGCGTTGTTGCTGGCGCGGCGTCACCGCATAGGCGGCGTCGTCGAGCCGGGCGCGGGCTTTGACCTCGACGAAGGCGACCAGCGCGCGGCGTTTGACGATCAGGTCGATCTCGCCATAGGGCGTCTTGAATCTGCGCGCCAGCACGCGATAACCCTTCGCCATCAGGTAGGCGGCGGCGCGGGTCTCGGCCGAGATGCCGGTCTGAAACGCCGCGACCCGGTCGGGCGACGGCACGGCGACAGGCTGCTTAGCTTTGGCCATCGGCCTCGCCTTCATCATCTGTTTCGCGTTGGCGCATCAACTCCAGCGCGCGCGCATAGACTTCGCGGCGCGGCCGTCCCGACAGTTCAGTGACCTGCGCGACCGCATCCTTGACGCTGTCCCGCTGCAGCGAGTCCTGAAGTAACTGGTCGAGTGCGTCGTTGCTGATCGCGCCGGCATCGGCCGCGGGCGGCCCGATCACCACCACGAATTCGCCGCGGGTGTCGAGTGTGTCAGCCGTCGCGGCCAGTTCGGCGAGTGACGCGCGGCGGACCTCTTCGTGCAGTTTGGTGAGTTCGCGGCACACCGCGGCGGCGCGTGTACCAAGCGTGTCGGCCAGATCACGCAAGGACGCGGCGATGCGGCTGCCGGCTTCGAACAGCACCAGCGTGGCGTCGATGCTCGCAAGTTCAGCAAGGCGTGCGCGGCGCGCGCCTTGCTTGGGCGGCAGGAAGCCATCGAAGAAGAAGCGATCAGTCGGCAGGCTCGCCAGCGCCAGTGCGGCCAGTACCGACGATGGTCCCGGCAATGTGTGGACCGAATGTCCGGCGTCGTACGCTTCGCGCACCAGCCGATAGCCCGGATCGGAGATCAGTGGCGTGCCGGCATCCGACACCAGCGCCAGCGATCCGCCTTGCGCCAGATGCGCCAGCAGCTTAGGCCTTGCCTGCGCCGCATTGTGCTCGTGATAAGGTCGTAGCGGCGCGCGAATGCCGTAGCGTTCGGTGAGTCGGTGGGTGATACGCGTATCTTCGCAGGCAATCAGATCGACGCCCGCGAGCGTTTCGAGTGCGCGCAGCGTGATGTCGCCGAGATTGCCGATCGGCGTCGCGACGATGTGCAATCCAGGAGCCGCATGGGACGCGGCAATACGTTGCCCGGCGACCAGGAAACCGCGAGGCTCCGCCTCCGCGACTGAATGGTCAGGGCCGGCAGGGTTGGGGGGCATTAGATGATCCGAAGCTTGCAGAACAGAAGGTATTGCGGACCACCGCAGCGCGGATCTGCCCAGGCTCGAACAGGAGCATAAACCTTTTGTTTGGGTTAATCATTCGCGGACATTATGATGGGCCGGCTGGTCCGGACGAAGAACCGCGACGACGCCGACGTTCGGCCTCGCTTCTGTCGGCCTCGCTTCAGCCGGTATCTCTTCACATGGCATGGTGATCTTGCGCGATTCACACAAGACCTCTTCGGGGATGAGCCGCCGCGCCGCCGCCGGGCTATTGCTCAGTGCGCCGATGCTCGCGGCCTGTTCGGGCGTGCAGCAGAGCCTCAACAGCCAGTTCGGCCAACAGCCGCCGCAGGGTGCGCCGGGTTCGGCTCCGCAGCCGGAGGCGATCGGCACCGGCCGGGTCAAGGTCGGTCTGGTGCTGCCGCTCACCGGCCCCGGCAATGCCGGCGTCGTGGCGCAGTCGATGCGCAATGCCGCCGAGATGGCGCTGGCCGAATTCCGCAACGCCGACATCCAGCTCCTGGTCAAGGACGACGCCGGCACGTCAGGGCG
>NZ_BADD01000526.1 GCF_000333455.1 Rhodopseudomonas sp. B29 | reverse complement strand
GGATCGACGGCAGCCGCGCCGTTCAGCATCGATTTGCCGGCGCCCGGACTTCCGATCATCAGCAGATGATGTCCGCCGGCGGCGGCGATTTCGAGCGCGCGCTTGGCGCTCTCCTGGCCCTTGATGTCGCGCAGGTCGAGCGTTGAGCCGGCCGACTCGTGGATGCGTGGCTGCGGCCGGCCGAGCAGCTGCGTGCCCTTGAAGTGGTTGGCGATCTGGATCAGCGACTGCGCCGCGATGATCTGGATGTCGGGGCTGGCCCAGGCGGCTTCGGAGCCGCAGGCCGCCGGGCAGATCAGGCCTTCATCGCGGCTATTGGCCGCAATCGCCGCCGACAGCACGCCCGCCACCGGCGCGATCGAGCCGTCGAGGCCGAGTTCGCCCAGCACGGTGAAGCCGGCGAGCGCATCGGGCGGGATGGCGCCGATCGCCGCCATCAGGCCGAGTGCGATCGGCAGATCGTAATGGCTGCCTTCCTTGGGCAGATCGGCGGGCGCCAGATTGACGGTGATGCGCCGCGCAGGCAGCGCCAGGCCCGAGGCGATCAGCGCCGAGCGGACGCGCTCGCGTGCTTCGGAAACCGCCTTGTCGGCCAGCCCGACCACCGCGAAAGCCGGCAGGCCCGGCGAGACCTGCACCTGCACGTCGACGGTGCGGGCCTCGATGCCCTCGAAGGCCACGGTGGATACGTGCTGGACCATGAAGCCCCTCTCCCACAACCAGGAGGCTAGCCCGCCGGGTCCTCGAACGCAAGAACGTTACGAGAACATCGGCGGCGGCTACGCGGTGCTCAGCTCGCTTCTTTCCGGCCGGAGGTCAGCGCCAGCTCGGTGAGATCGACTTCGAGCCGCGCCATCATCAAAAGCTGCGCGGCCGAGGCGATGCCGAGTCGTTCGGCTTGCTCCATCGCCAGGTTGATAGTCCCGGCCAGTTCGTCGATCGTGAGGTCCGGCAAAGCCGAACCTGTGGTTGCGCTTGCCGAGCGGTCGCGGCCGCCGGGCCTAATAGAGGTGGCCATTTGAAATCACCAAAATATCCGGAAACACTACCTCTAATCCCAAACCAGAACGACGATGTTTGCAAGGGGCTGCGACTTAAGACTTACGACGCATGACCCATAGCGATCAGATCAATTGAGCTCACTTACGCTCCATTGCGCTTCGCCTCGACGACGTCCCAAATCTTCGCCGCGATATCCGGACCGCCGAGGCGAGCTACCGCACGGATGCCGGTCGGCGAGGTGACGTTGATCTCGGTGAGATAGCCGTCGATCACGTCGATACCGACGAACAACAGGCCGCGTTCGCGTAGTTTCGGGCCGAGCTTGGCGCAGATCTCGCGCTCGCGCTCGGATAGTTCGGTCGCCGCCGCCGCGCCGCCGCGCACCATGTTGGAGCGCAGATCGTCCTCGGCCGGAACGCGGTTGACCGCGCCGGCGAACTCGCCGTCGACCAGGATGATGCGCTTGTCGCCGTGCTTCACCTCGGGAAGGAAGCGCTGGATCACCCATTGCTCGCGGAAGGTGACGGCGAACATGTCGTAGAGCGAGCCGAAATTCATGTCCT
>NZ_BADD01000527.1 GCF_000333455.1 Rhodopseudomonas sp. B29 | reverse complement strand
CGCCAGAGCGTTCTGTCGGCTCGACGATCAGCGCGACGCCTCCGGCCTCGGTGAACTTGATGGGCGTGGCGGGCGAGGTTGAGCAGAACCTGCCGCAGGCGCGCGGCATCACCCAGCACGGAAGCAGGCAGGCTCTCGTCGACGTCTGACGCGATCTCCAGGCCGCGTGCCTGTGCGCGTGGGGCAAGTAGCTCGGTGACGTCTTCGACCAGCGCCAGCACGTCGAGCGGACGTCGATCCAGCTCGGTGCGGCCGGCTTCGATGCGCGAGTAGTCCAGCATCTCCTCGACCAGCGAGGCCAGCGCTTCGCCGGAGCTCTTCACCGCCTTGGCGTAGGTGGTCTGCTCCGGTGTGAGCTTGG
This sequence comes from Rhodopseudomonas sp. B29, assembly GCF_000333455.1. Classification (GTDB taxonomy): domain Bacteria; phylum Pseudomonadota; class Alphaproteobacteria; order Rhizobiales; family Xanthobacteraceae; genus Rhodopseudomonas. Next base: position 1,861 of record NZ_BADD01000527.1, on the reverse strand, counting down.
TATCGAGCAGCAGGCCCGCCATGCCGATGATGCCGTTGAGCGGCGTCCGCATCTCGTGAGACGCCATCGCCAGCAGGCGCGATGCCGCGCGGTCCGCTTCTGCCGCAGCCTCGCCGGTTTGCACGATCAGCGCGCGGGCTCGTTGCTCGGCCTCGGTGAGCTTGCCGCTATGATCAGCGAGCGGATCGCCGTGGCGCGCATGGAGGCGCAGTCGCATCGCCAGCATGGCAAACCCAATACAGCCGATCGCGGCCACGATGGCGAAGGCGATCTCGAACAGCCGGGTGTCGGCAAATTCCGGCGCGATCAGGGCCGCAAGAGTCGCCACCCCGGCGAGCGTGCCCAGCGCGAGGCGGAGCCGCGATGCGGACCAAAGCCGTCGCAATCCTGAACCGCCTCGCAGTCTTGTCACCGTCAGGTTCTCCAGGAGGCCGAAACGACTCAGTGCTGAAGGCGGCCTGCCTCGAATACAGGGCGCCTGTGAAACAGGGTTGACGGAATGTTACGGCGCGGCGAGTGCGGCGGTGGTCATCGGAGCCTCGCCATTGCCGGCGGCGACCACCAGGGCGGCGGCTTCCGCCGGCGTGATGTGCTTCGAGCGGACGTAGATCCGGTAGTCGGCCCCTGGTTCGGGGCCGAGATAGATCAGCGGGTCGGAGTTTCGTGCCTGCGAGGTGATCGCCACCAGGCGCGCGCCGCGGATAGATCCGCAGCCGTCTGCCGCAGGGTCGCTGACATCGTCCGCGATGGCGAAATCCGCATTTTCAGGGGTGTCGACGAGCTGAACGTGGACGCTGGCGCGCCGCGCATCCTTGGTGAAGCCGACATGGAATTGCGCCAGTCCGGGCGACGGCGTGATCTGCACCGCTTGCTCGGCACTCATCAGGCAGGCAGCCGGCGCGGCGGTCAGTTCGCCGCGGGCGAACAGCCCGAGCACGAACAACGGAATGGTCGAGGCAACTAATCCGATACGCAACATGACGCCACCCGCAACGCGGCTCCACGACGAGTGGAGCTATGGTTCGCGAAGCGTAAACGAAACTGGTTACGACGAAGTTGATAGTGCGTGCGGTCGAACAGATGGCCGTCAGGCATCAGGCGGCGCGGCGCATATCCTCGGCCAGCGCCCGATACGACAGCGCTTCGGCGAGATGCAGACGCCCGACCTGCTCGGAGCCGTCGAGGTCGGCCAGCGTCCGCGCCACGCGCAGCACCCGGTGATAGCCGCGCGCCGACAGCCGCATGGTTTCGGCGGCGTCGCGCAGCAGCTTCAGCCCGGCGGAGTCAGGCTGCGCCACCGTCTCCAGCACGGCGGCGGGCGCTTCCGCATTGGTGCGGACCTGCGGCAGGCCGGCGGCGGCGTAGCGGGCGCGCTGCAGATCGCGCGCGGCGGCGACGCGGGCCGCCACCTCGGCCGAGCCTTCGGCGGGTGGCGGTAGGATCAGGTCGGCGGCGGTGACGGCCGGCACCTCGATGCGCAGATCGATGCGGTCCATCAACGGCCCGGAGATGCGCGACTGATAGTCGGCGGTGCAGCGATCGATCCGGCCGCGCTTGCAGGCATAACCCGGCTCGAACGCATTGCCGCAGCGGCAGGGATTCATCGCCGCCACCAGCATCACCCGCCCCGGATAGAGTGACGCGGTGATTGGCGCGCGACACCGCGACCTCGCCGGTCTCCAGCGGCGCGCGCAGCGAATCCAGCACCCGCGGATCGAATTCTGGCAGTTCGTCGAGAAACAGCACGCCCTGATGCGCCAGCGAAATCTCGCCCGGCCGTGCCTTGATGCCGCCGCCGGTCAGCGCCGCCATGCTGGCGGAGTGATGCGGCGCGCGGAATGGCCGCCGCGCCGTCAGCGCG